>CAXUCM010000369.1:0-3724 GCA_964249315.1 uncultured Acetobacteraceae bacterium
AACTCTGACCACACCGCTTGAAGTGAATCAGAGATAAGGGAAAATTCACAGCCTCGGAGCCCCAACCTCAATCCCTCGACGTCGCCTGCCCTCAGGCCGGCGGACGCGCTCCGACCAGCTTCGGCTGCGGGCTCCAGCTGGCCGGGAACAGGCGCTGCAAGGCGGCAACCTTGGGCAGGTCGTTGAAGGCGAGGTAGGCCGCGTCCGGATTCAGCGCCAGGTAGTCCTGATGGTAGCCCTCCGCCGGATAGAAGCCGGTCAGCGGATCGACCCGGGTCGCGATCGGAGCCGAAAAGGCGTGCGCCTGGTCGAGCTGGGCGATGTAGGCACGCGCGACGCGCGCCTGCTCCGGCGTGCTGGTCCAGATCTCCGAGCGGTATTGCGAGCCGCTGTCCGGCCCCTGCCCGTCGGTGCGGGTCGGATCGAGCGCCACCGAGAAGAAGATGCGCAGGACCTGGCCGAGGGAGATCTGGGCCGGATCATACGTCACCTGCACCGACTCCGCGTGTCCCGTGGTGCCGGTGCTGACGAGTTCGTAGCTCGCCGTGTCGCGGTTGCCGCCGGCATAGCCGGAGACGGCCTGCTGCACGCCCTTGACGTGCTCGAACACGCCCTGGATGCCCCAGAAGCAGCCGCCCGAGACGGTGATGGACTGCAGCGACGGACCGCCGGCAGCGGCAGCGTCGAGCTGCGGCGCCGGCAGCAGGCGTGGCGCCTCGTCGGCGCGCAGGCGAGGTGCGGCCAGAAACAGGCCGCCCGCCAGCACGGGTGCGAACAGGGCGAGGCGTGCGAAGCGGTTCATGCGGTGGCTCCCGGGACGAAGTTCAGCACGACGCCGTTCATGCAGTAGCGCAGGCCGGTCGGCTGCGGACCGTCATCGAACACGTGGCCCAGATGGCCGGCGCACTGGGCGCAATGCACCTCGGTGCGCTCCATGCCCAGGCTGCCGTCGGTGCTGCGCTCCACGGCAGCCGGCAGCGGCTCGTAGAACGAAGGCCAGCCGGTATGGCTGTCGAACTTGGTCCGCGACGAATACAGCTTCTGGCCGCAGCCGACGCAGTCATAGCGGCCGCTGGCGAACTGCAGGTCCAGCGGGCTGGAGAACGGCATCTCGGTGCCGGCCTGGCGCAGCACCTCGAACTGCGCCGGCGTCAGCTTCTGGCGCCACGCGGCGTCGCTCAGCTTCAGCGCGGCCGCGGCCGCACGGGTCGATCGGGCGCCGAAGACGCCGACGGCGCCCAGACCGGCTGCCCCCGCGAGCAGCATGCGACGTGACATCATGGATTTCTCTCTCCAGAAACGGCGCTTGCCGGCCGCCTGCTGTTCGATGAGACCGATCATAGCCGAACGACCATCACCGAGGAAACGGACGCGTGCAATCGAGGTGTCCTTCGACGCGGACGGCGCCGAGGTTACCGGGCACGCGATATTCCGGGTCCGTCGCCGGCGCTACGGCCCGGCGAGGAGCCGTCCGTCGCCGTCGGCGACGACCGGTAGCTGCACGAAGCTGGCCGAGGCCGGCGTGTGGAAGACGCGCTGGGTGGCCTTGATGTCGTCGGCCGGCTTGGCGAAGAAGATGTTGGCCACGTAGCTCTGCGGGTCGCGGTCGCAGAGCGGGAACCAGCTGGACTGGATCTCGACCATGACCCGGTGGCCCGGCAGGAAGGTGTGATTGACCGTCGGCAGCGCCAGCGTATAGCCCACGACCTTGCCCGCCGGCACCGGGCTCGGATGGGCGGGATCGTCGCGGTGGCGGCCGCGCAGGATGTCCATCGCCACGCCGAGCTCGTGGCCGCCGAGCGCCGGCTGCGCCGGCATCGTGTCCGGATAGACGTCGATCAGCTTGACCACCCAGTCCGCGTCGGTGCCGCTGGTCGAGGCGAACAGGTGCGCGACCGGGGCGCCGGAGAGCGTCAGCGGTGCCTTCAGCACGTCCGAGCTGTCGGTCACCACGTCCGGCCGGTCCTCCACGAAGCGCTGGTCGTCCACCAGCCAGGTGCGCCAGGTGGAGTCCTCGGCATAGGTCGGCCGGATCGGCCGCAGCCGATAGGGCACCGGCTTGGCGGGATCGGCGACGTAGGCGACATCATGCGGCACGATGATCACCGCGTGCAGCTTCACCCGTCGCGCATGGCGATCATGACGTCGCGCTGGTCGTAGTCGTAGGCGGCATGCACCGGCTTGAAGTGCCTGGGGATGTCGCCGCCCGAAGCCTGCGCGTCCCACGCCGCCGATGCAGCACTCGTCGCCCAGATCATCGCGGCCAGTGCCACGCCTGCTCGCCCGTATCGCATCGTCCAACCCCCGGCCATCCTGTCGGGGGCTTATAGGGGTCGGCCGGGATGGAAGGCGGCGAGGTCAGCACGACAAGGTGCGGGCGAACATCGCCTGCACCCAGCCGATCGCGGCGAGGAACAGCGCCGGGTCGTAGCGCGGCCCCACGTCGCGCAGGAAGGCGTGGGCGGCTTCGACTTCGTGCCACTCGTAGCGGGCGCCCGCCGCCTCCAGCCGCTCGCGGATCAACTGGCGTCCGGCAAACGGGACATGCGGGTCGGCACGACCCCAGACGAACAGCGCCTCCGCCTTGAGTTCGCCGATGCGGGCGAGACTGTCATCCTGCCGGCCGGCGCCAAGCGAGCCGGAATGCAGGTCGGTGGCATAGAAGCAGGCTGCCGCCTGCACGCGCGCATCGAGGGCGGCGCGAAAGGCGAGATGGCCGCCGAGACAGACCCCCATGCTGGCCAAGCGGCCGCTGCAGGCCGGGTGCTGCTGCAGGAAGGTCAATGCGACACGCGCATCCTCGTCGAAGGCGTCGACCGGCTTGGTGTATTTCAGCGCGTTGCCGCGTTCGGTGCCGGGCGCGTCGTAGGCCAGCGCCGTGCCGGCGGGCTCGTACTCGTGGTAGACTTCCGGCACCGCGACCACGTAGCCGAGCCCGGCGAGCAGTGCCGCGAGCCTGCGGATCGGCTCGGTCACCTGGTAGATCTCCGAGTACAGCACCACCCCCGGAAAACGTCCCTCCCGCACGGGCCGGAACAGATGCACCCGCATGACGCCGGATCCGGTCGCCAGATCGGCGACTTCATCGCTGCGGATGATCATCTGGTCCGCTCCTGCTGTGGAAACCGAAGCTTAATCTCTTTGCCGCATGCTGTATGGACAACATTGCCGGGCGTGCGTGCCGTGATCACACGATGGGAGACACTCGACGAGACCAACCAGCTTGCCCTGGCGCGAGCGGCGCTGGACCGCGCGATCAGCATCGTCGCGGGTCGGGCCGAGGCGCTGGCCGGCGAGATGGAAAACGGCATCATCGCCGACCAGGGGGGCGCCGACGCGCTGCGGCTGTTCGCCAGCCTGACCCGCTGCGCCAGCCTGACCGCCGATACGATGTTCGCCCAGATGTCGCACGGCCAGGTCGGACATGGCTAGCAGGCTGCGGCTCGAGATCATGTCGCGGTGGGCGCAAAGCGAGCAAAAGCCAGGGGTTTCGGTTCTGTCAGCGCTCGCGCCAGCGACCGATCTGGTGGCTGTGAGGTGGCTGACGTAGCGTCGCCGAGGGTGGCATCTGGCGGGAGATCGGGATGGACTGCGTTTGCTGTGGATCTGCGGCCGTGACGGAGCGGCCGGAGGTGACGGCGCGCGGCGACCGGCGGTTCCGCTGCGGGCTTGTGGGCGGCAGTTCAACGAGCGCAGCGGTGGCGTGCTGAACCGCATTTGCCTG
>CAXUCM010000370.1:0-3711 GCA_964249315.1 uncultured Acetobacteraceae bacterium
CGGAATTGGCGCCGACCGCGGGAAGCATCAGCGGGCGCGCGGCGGCGACTAAGCAGGGCCGGCTGATCGCGCCGCCGCGGGTGGCGATCCTGGCCTTGGGATGATGGTGGCCGCACAGCTCCGCCTCGCCGGGCGGCAGGCCGCCGGCGGCCTGGTGGCGGAAGCGCAGCGGTCCGAGCGCGAACTCGGTGCCGTGCTCGCCGGCGAAGCCCGACGGCGGCACGGGGTCGTGGTTGCCCAGCACCCAGACCAGCCGGGTCGCATCGATGATCCGGCGCATCTGCGCGGCGTCGCCGGCGCCGAGACGCAGCGCCGCATGGCGGTCGTGGAAGCTGTCGCCGAGGGCGACCACGATCCGCGGCTGCCAGTGGGCGATGCAGAGCAGCAGCCGGTCCAGGGTGATGCGGCTGTCCCAGGGCGGCACCAGCCCGCCGCGGCGGGCCAGCGCGCTGCCTTTCTCCAGATGCAGGTCGGCCACCGCCAGCAGCCGCGCCGCCGGCCAGTACAGCACGCCGCGATGGTCGAGCAGCACCGGCTCGCCGGCGAGCTGCAGCCGGGCCGGGCTCAACGGCGTCTCGCCCGCACGGGCGCGCGGGACGATCCGGCCTTGGCGGATCCAGCCCTGGCCGGCTCGCGCGACAGCCGGCGCAGCTCCATCGCCGCCCCGGCGCCGACGCGCATCTCCTGCGTCGACGGTTCCGCCTGGCCCATCGCCTCGGCGACCAGCGCCTCGGTCTCCGCCAGCAGATGGTCCTCCTCCTCGCGCGTGCGCACGGACTCCTGGCCGATATCGAGCATCACCGGCACTGCCAGCGGCGAGACGCGCGCGAGCCGCATCACCCGCACCCGGCCGCAGACGCGCGACAGCAGGTCGGCCAGGCGGCCGACATCGGTCAGCCCGCCGCCCGCCTCCATCCGCGTCGCCCGCAGCAGCACGTGGTCGGGCTGGTGCCGGCGCAGCACGTCGTAGATCAGGTCGGTGTTGATCGTCACCTGGCGGCCCGTCGCGGTCTGTCCGGGCTGCTGGCGGGGGATCAGCCCGGCCACCACGGCGACGTTGCGGAAGGTCCGTCGCAGCATCGAGCTCTCCGCCATCCAGGCCTCGAGGTCGTCGCCGAGCATGTCCTCGGCGAACAGGCCGGCGATATCGTCCGGCGGCGGCTGGCCGCACCAGATCACGATGGCGTAGTCGGTGGCGACGAAGCCGAGCGGCATCGCCGAGGCGCGCGCCAGCCGCCGGGTCAGCAGCATGCCCAGCGTCTGGTGGGCGTTGCGGCCCTCGAAGCAGTACGCGACCAGGAAGAAGCGGCCGTGGCGCGGGAAGATCTCGACCAGCAGGTCGTCCGGCCCGGGCAGGGTGGAGCGCTCCTGCTGCAGCCGCAGCCATTCCTGCACCGGTTCCGGGTAGAGCTGCCAGGTGGCGGGGTCGTGCAGCATGCTCCGCACCCGCGCCGCCAGGCCCGAGGTGAGCGGGTTGCGCGAGCCGGCATAGGTCGGCACCACCGGATCGCCGGCGCCTCCCTCGGCCACCTCGACATTGGCCTCGCGCAGACGCAGGAAGCGCAGCTTGCGGCCGGCGAACATGAAGGCGTCGCCCTCGCGCAGGTGGTTGGCGAAGGACTCCTCGATCTCGCCCAGCGTCAGGCCGCGCGGGCCGCCGAGGCGCACCTTGAGCACCGGCGCCTCGACGATGGTGCCGGCGTTCATCCGCGCCTGGCGGGCGACCTGGGCGCTGCGGATATGGATCAGCCCCGTCGCGTCCCGGAACAGCTTGCGGTAGCGCTCGTAGGCGGCGAGCGCGTAGCCGCCATCCTCGACGAAGCCGAGCACGTCGTCGAAGTCGCGCCGCGACAGCCCGGCATAGGGCTGCGCCGCGCAGACCTCGGCATACAGCCCGTCGGCGGTGAACGGCGCGCTCGCCGCCATCAGCAGGACGTGCTGGGCCAGCACGTCGAGGCCGCCGGGGAGCACCGGGTCGCCGTCGAGCTCCATCGCCGCCACCCCCTGGATCGCGGCCTGGCATTCCAGCACCTCGAACCGGTTCGCCGGCACCAGCACCGCCTGGCTGCTCTCCTCCATGCGGTGGTTGGCGCGTCCGACCCGCTGCAGCAGGCGCGACACCCCTTTCGGCGCGCCGACCTGGATGACCTGGTCGATGCCGCCCCAGTCGATGCCGAGATCGAGCGACGAGGTGGCGATCACCGCGCGCAGCCCGTCCTTCGCGCCCGGACCACGCGCCATCGCCGCCTCGACGCGCCGGCGCTGGCCGATATCGAGCGAGCCGTGATGCAGCGCGATCGGCAGCGTCTCCTCGTTGATCCGCCAGATCGCCTGGAACAGCAGCTCCGCCTGGGCGCGGGTGTTGACGAAGACGATGCTCAGCCTGGCCGTGCGGATCCGCGCCAGGATCGCCGAGGCGCCGACCAGCCCCATCCGTCCCGACCACGGCACCCGCTCCTCCGGCAGCAGCAGCCGGATCTCCGGCGCGGCCCCGGCCGGCGCCTCGATCAGCTCGGCCGGCTCGCGCCGCCCGACATAGGCGCGTAGCCGGCCGATATCGGCGACGGTGGCCGACAGGCCGACCCGGCTCGCCCGAGGCGCGAGCCGCGCCAGTCGGCTCAGGCAGAGTGCCAGCTGGTCGCCGCGCTTGGTGCCGGCGAGCGCGTGCGCCTCGTCGATGACGATCCGACGCAGCCCGGCGAAGAAGTCGCCGGCCTCAGGACGCGACAGCAGCAGCACCAGGCTCTCCGGCGTGGTCAGCAGGATCTGCGGCGGCCGCTCGCGCTGGCGCACGCGGCGGTCGGCCGGGGTGTCGCCGGTGCGCGTCTCGATGCGGATCGGCAGCCCGATCTGCTCGACCGGATCGGTCAGGTTGCGGGCGATGTCGGTGGCCAGCGCCTTGAGCGGGCTGACATAGAGGGTATGCAGGCCGGGAGCGTCGCCGTCGGCGAGCGCGATCAGGCTGGGCAGGAAGCCGGCCAGCGTCTTGCCGCCGCCGGTGGGGGCGATCAGCAGCACGTCCCGGTCCTGGCGGGAGGCCTGCAGCACGTCGAGCTGATGCGCGCGCGGCGTCCAGCTGCGCCGGGCGAACCAGGCCTCGAAGCGAGCCGGGAGGGCGGTGTTCATCGTCTGTTCAGATAGGCCAGACGCCGGGGTTCGCCTAGGTGCGGTCAGGCAACGTCGGGGCTTCGCCCTGGACCCGCTGGGGCGAGCCGCCCAGACCCGCGAGAGGTATCGGAGACCTAGCCGGGCGCCTTCGGGGTGCCGAATACCGCCTGCATGGCGCTGCGATGCTGCTGCTTGCGGGCGATCATCGCCTCGGCGCGCTCGATCTCGGCGCGCAACGAGACGATGTAGTCCTGCAGTTCGGTGATGCTCACCAGCCCTCCAAGGCCAGGGCTCTGCCCTGGACCCGCTCAAGGCTGAGCCTTGAGAATCCTTTTGTTTAATCCAAGGGTTTCCAAAGGCGAGCCTTTGGCGGGGCTTGGGGCGGAGCCCCAACCTCAACCTTCGATGTGTCAGTCTCTATGCCGTCTGGTATCAGGCGTTCAGCCGTTGCAGTTCGAGGCCGTTGAGGTCGTCCGCGCTCATGCCGCGAGAGTCGATCGCGAAGGCGAGTTGCGAGTCCGTGGGGATCGTCGGAGCCGCGGGGGCGTCGGGCGTGTGCGCCGCGGCGGCCGGAGCGGCTTCGGCATGGCCGAGATGGAACAG
>CAXUCM010000371.1:0-3703 GCA_964249315.1 uncultured Acetobacteraceae bacterium
GAACGCCTCGTGGCCCGGCGTGTCGATGAAGGTGATCTTCGCACCCGATTTCATCTCGACCTGGTAGGCGCCGATATGCTGGGTGATGCCGCCGGCCTCGCCCGCCGCAACATCGGTGGAACGCAGCGCATCCAGCAGCGAGGTCTTGCCGTGGTCGACGTGGCCCATGATGGTCACCACCGGCGCCCGCGGCAGCAGGTCGAGGTCCTCGTCCAGCTCGCCCTCGATGCCGAGCTCGACGTCGCTCTCGGACACGCGCCGCACCCGGTGGCCGAACTCCTGGATCACCAGCTCGGCGGTGTCGGCGTCGAGGATCTGGGTGACGTTGGCCATCACCCCCATCTTCATCAGCGACTTGATGACGTCGCCGGTCCGGGTCGCCATGCGGTTGGCCAGCTCGGCCACGCTGATGGTCTCGGGCAGCACCACGTCGCGCACCACGCGGACCTGGTCGGAGCGCAGCCGCTCGAGCTCGGCCTGACGGCGCTCGCGGTCGCGCTGGCGGCGCACCGAGGCGAGCGAGCGGGTCTTCTCGTCCTCGCCCTCGATGGCGGCCTGCACGTCGACGCGGCCGGTGGCACGGCGGTCGCCGAGCTTCTTCGGCGCCACCACGGGGACCTTGCGCGCCGGCAGCAGGGCGCCGGGACGGCGCGGCGCGCCGAAGCGACGACCGTCCTCATCCTCGGGCCGGGTCGGCTTGAGGCGAAGGGTCTCTCCCGGGGCGGCCGGTGCGGCATCGCCGGCGCGGGCGGTGGTCGCCGGCGCCATCACGGCGCGATCGGCCAGCGGCCGTAGCGCCTCGGCGGGACCGCGCGGCAGGATCTGCACGCCGGGCCGGCCCAGCCTGGCAGTCGCGGGGACCTGCGCGCCGGCGGCCGGTGCCGACTCGTCGGCAGCCGGGCCGTGCAGCGCGTCGTGCCGGGCGGTGTCCTTGGCTTCGCGCGCGGCATGGGCCGCGTGGCGCGCGGCTTCCGCCGCCTCGTCGCGGGCACGCGCCTCGGCGCGGGCGCTCTCGCGCAGCTGCTCCTCGGCGGCGCGACGCGCATCGTCTTCGCGTCGACGGGCTTCCTCCGCGGCCGAGAGGATCGAGATCTTCTCCTGCTCGCGGCGCTCGGCCTCGCGCTTGGCGGCGTCCTTCTGCTGCTCTTCCAGCACGCGCTGGCGCGTCGCCAGCTCGGAGGCGGTAAGCGCGCGGCCGGCGCCGGCCGGACGCGTCGAGGCGGGCCCGCGCGCGGGTGAAGCAGGTTGGCCCGGCAGGCCCTGGGTCGGCGCCGGGCTGGGGCCGCGCTTCTTGCGCACCTCGACCTGGACCACCTTGGAGCGGCCATGGCTGAAGCTCTGCCGCACGGACCCGGCATCGACGGTACGGCCTACCTCGAGACGGCCGGCCGGCCGCAGGGACAGACGTCCCTTCGCTTGATCCTGATCGTTGCCTTCGCTCATAGTCCCGCCTGTTCCAGCCGATCCGCGGGATCGCTCCCCCGGCGCGGGACCGCGCTGGCAGAGGCCAGCCCGACTAGTCCCGCATAACGTTCGTGGTCCGCGCTGATCCGGTCGGCCAGGGCCCCCGTCATCACGGCACCATGCACCAGATGGTCACGACCGAAGGCCGCGCCCAGTTTCGTTCCGGTCATGCATGACACGACCGGCAGATCGCCCGCGCCGGAGAGCAGGCGCGCCCGCTCCGCAGCACTGCCGTCCGACGCCTGGACGATCAGGCCGGCCCTGCCGGCCGTGATCCATTCCCGTGCCTTGGTGTAGCCGCCGACGGCCTGACCGGCACGTCGTGCCAGACCAAGCAGATCGGCGATGCGACGCAGCAATCCGGACTGCAGGATCGCGGCAAGATCGGGAGGAACCGTGACAGGCCCGCGCGCGGCACGGGCAAAGGCGCCGCGTGCCCGGGCGGTTTCTAGCACATCCCCCCTGGCACTCAACCAGATTCCCCGTCCTGGCAGACGCGCGGCCAAGTCGGGCGTCAGCACCCGCTCGGGAGACACCACGAAGCGGATCATCGCCGATGGCGCGCCGTGCGCGCGGGTGACGATGCAGCGACGCTGCGGGCCGCGCTCGTCCTCCTCGTCCGGCGGCGGCGCCAAGGGAATCGGTTCAGACGTCGGGGGTCTCCTCGGTCGCCGTCTCTTCGACGGCCATCTCGCCGGCCACCGTCTCTTCGACCACCGCCTCGCCCTCGAACCAGTGCGCCCGCGCGGCCATGATGATCTCGTTGGCGGCGTCCTCGTCGATCGAGTCCGCGCCGAGGATCTCGACCAGCTCGTCGCCGGCCAGGTCGGCGAGGTCGTCGAGCGTCTTCACGCCCTTCTCGCCGAGCATCACCAGCGCCTGCACCGAGAAGCCGCCCATCTCGGCGACCTCGTCGCTGACCCCGAGTTCCAGGCGCTTCTCGTTCAGCGCCTCGTCGCGACGCACCAGGAAGGCCTCGGCGCGCCGGATCAGCTCCTCGGCCACGGTCTCGTCGAAGCCCTCGATCTCGGCGAGTTCGTCGGGGGGCACGAAGGCCAGCTCCTCGACCGAGTTGAAGCCCTCGGTGACCAGCAGCCCGGCGATGACGTCGTCGACGTCGAGCGCCTCGACGAACTGGCCGGAGCGGCGGCGGAACTCCTCCTGCCGGCGCTCGCTCTCCTCGGCCTCGGTGAGGATGTCGATGTCCCAGCGGGTCAGCTGGCTGGCCAGGCGCACGTTCTGGCCGCGACGGCCGATGGCGAGGCTGAGCTGCTCGTCGGGCACCACCACCTCGACGCGGCCGGCCTCCTCGTCCATCACCACCTTGGTCACCTCGGCGGGGGCCAGCGCGTTCACCACGAAGGTCGCCGCCTGCGGGCTCCAGGGGATGATGTCGATCTTCTCGCCCTGCAGCTCGGCGACCACCGCCTGCACCCGCGAGCCGCGCATGCCGACGCAGGCGCCGACCGGATCGATCGAGCTGTCGCGGGAGATCACCGCCATCTTGGCGCGAGAGCCCGGATCGCGGGAGACCGCCTTGATCTCGATGATGCCGTCATAGATCTCCGGCACCTCCTGGGCGAACAGCTTGGCGAGGAAGGCGGGATGGGTGCGGCTGAGGAAGATCTGCGGCCCGCGCGGCTCGTCGCGCACGTCGTAGATGTAGGCGCGGACGCGATCGGAATTGCGGAAGCTCTCGCGCGGGATCAGCTCGTCGCGGCGCAGCAGCGCCTCGGCGTGGCCGATCTCGACCATCAGGTTGCCGTACTCGGTGCGCTTGACAGTGCCGTTGACGATCTCGCCGACGCGATCCTTGAACTCGTCGTACTGGCGCTTGCGCTCGTACTCGCGCACCCGCTGCACGATCACCTGCTTGGCGGTCTGTGCGGCGATGCGGCCGAAATCGATCGGCGGCAGCGGGTCGACCAGGTGCTCGCCGACATTGATGTCGGGCTTGAACTTGCGGGCGATGTTGACGGGGATCTGCGTCTCCTCGTTCTCCACCGTCTCCACCGCCTCGGTCCAGCGCGACAGCCGCACGTCGCCGGAGCGCCGGTCGATGGTGGCGCGGATGTCCTTCTCGTGCCCGTACTTGGCGCGGCCGGCCTTCTGGATGGCCTGCTCCATCGCCTCCAGCACCTCCTCGCGGTCGATCGACTTCTCGCGCGCGACCGCATCGGCGACCAGCAGCAGCTCGGGACGTGAGACGGCGGTGTCCATGGCGTTGACCCTCTTATCC
>CAXUCM010000372.1:0-3651 GCA_964249315.1 uncultured Acetobacteraceae bacterium
CCCCCCCCCCCCCCCCCCCCCCCCCCCCCCCCCCCCCCCCCCCCCCCCCTTCCACCGACCACCGCCGAAGCCGCTCGGCATCATACGACGCCGGCGCCATCCCGGAACACCGTGCGGAAGCCGCGGATCACGGTGCTTTCGAACAGGTCGACATGGGCATAGGGGTCGCTGGCGGCAAAACCCTCGGCCGCCGCCCGGTCTTCCACGTCGATCAGCAGCAGGCTGCCGCACGCCCGTCCGTCGGCGTCGAGCAGCGGGCCGGCATGCACGAGCTTGTCGACGTAGCGCTCCAGATAGGACAGGTGGTTGGCGCGCGCCGCAAGCCGGGTCTCCAGCCGTCCGGGCTTGTCGGCACAGATGATCGCGAACAGCATGGAACCCCCGTAATTTCCTGGCCCGGCAAGGCCGACATGATAGGATCGGCACTCGCTTCGGGACAGGGGTTGTGCTCTTTGTTCGCCGTCCGCCCACGCTAGGGTCAGCCGCCTTGGATATCGCCTCGACACTGGTCAAGCCACGCCCCGGCCGGGGGAGCGGGTTCCTGCACCGATTCGCCAACCCGGGTCGCTTCCTGCGGCTAGCGGCGCGGGTGCAGCCCTGGCTGAACGCGCTGGCGCTGCTGCTGACCGCCTGCGGCCTGGTCTGGGGCCTGTTCTTCTCCCCCGCCGACTGGCAGCAGGGCGACGCCGTGCGCATCATGTACGTGCACGTTCCGGCCGCCTGGCTCGCCTCCGCCGGCTACGTGGCGCTGGCCGCCTGCTCGGTGCTCTCGCTGATCTGGCGGCATCCACTGGCCGACCTCGCGGCGATGGAGATCGGCCCGGTCGGCGCCTCGGTCACCGCGATCTGCCTGGCCTCCGGATCGCTCTGGGGCAAGCCGATGTGGGGCGCCTGGTGGGTGTGGGACGCGCGGCTGACCTCGGTGCTGGTGCTGTTCTTCCTCTATCTCGGCCATGTCGCGCTGATTCGCGCCTTCGACGAGCCGCAGCGCGGCTACCGGGCGGCGGCGATCCTGGCACTGGTCGGCGCCGTCGACCTGCCGATCATCAAGTTCAGCGTGCAATGGTGGAACACCCTGCATCAGCCGGACAGCATCACGCTCACCGGCGCGCCGACCATGTCGCTGTCGATGCTCTGGCCGCTGCTGGTCGCGACCCTCGGCTTCTCGTTCGGCTTCGCCGCCATCGTCGTCGCCCGCCTCCGCGCCGCGGTGCTGGAGCAGCGGCTGCGTGCGCTGCTGATGGCGCGCAGCCGCGGGCTGGAAGCGACGCCGTGACCCACCTGCCCTTCATCGTCGCCGCCTACGGCCTGACGCTGGCGCTGGCGGCATGGCTCGCGGTCGGCGCGACGCTGCGGCTGGCCCGGGTGCGGCGACGGCTGCGCACCGCCGAGGCGATCCAGCCGAGGCAGCGGCGGGTCGGGTCGTGACGCGCAAGTCGCGCCGGCTCTGGCTGCTGGTCGCCTGCGGGCTCGGGCTGGGCTCGGCGACCGGGCTCGCCCTCGATGCGTTCAGCGCCAACATCGTCTTCTTCGTGGCGCCGTCGCAGCTGCTGTCGCAACCTCCGCGCGCCGGACGCACGGTACGGCTCGGCGGCATGGTCGTGGCCGGCTCGCTGCATGAGAGCCAGGATGCCGGCGAGCCGGTCGCCCGCTTCCTGGTCACGGACGGCCAGAACGCCGTGCCGGTGCGCTATGCCGGCATCCTGCCCGACCTGTTCCGCGAGGGGCAGAGCGTGGTCGCGCTCGGCGAGCTCGGCGGCGACGGCAGCTTCAGCGCCTCCGAGGTGCTGGCCAAGCACGACGAGACCTACATGCCCAAGGAAGTCGCCGAGGCGCTACGCAAGTCCGGCAAGTGGGACCCGAAATTCGGCCCGGCGCCCTCGGCGGCGAGCTGGAACCAGATGACCGGCACCAAGACCGCCTCCAGCACCCGGGGAAGCTGACCTGATGAGCCCGGAACTCGGCCGCTTCGCCCTTGCCCTGGCCTGCTGCCTGGCGCTCGCCCAGTTCGTGCTGCCGCTGGTCGGCGCCGGCCGTCGCGACATCCGGCTGATGGCCACCGCGCCCGCGCTGGCGCTGGGTCAGCTCGCCGCCCTGGTGATCTCGTTCGCCTGCCTGGCGAACGCCGCCGTCGGCGACGATTTCTCGGTGCGCAACGTCGCCGAGAACAGCGCCGTGGCCAAGCCGCTGCTCTACAAGATCACCGGCATCTGGGGCAATCATGAGGGCTCGATCCTGCTCTGGGCGCTGATCCTCGGGCTCTGCGGCGGCGCCGTCGCCGGCTTCGGGCGCAACCTGCCGGCAGCACTTCGGGCGCGCGTCATCGCCGTGCTCGGCGGCGTCGCCGCCGGCTTCGAGCTGTTCTGCCTGACCACGTCGAACCCGTTCGACCGGGTCTGGCCGGCGCCGCTCGACGGCAGCGGCATGAACCCGCTGCTGCAGGACCCCGGCCTCGCCTTCCATCCGCCGATCCTCTACACCGGCTATGTCGGCTTCGCGGTGCCGTTCGCCTTTGCCGTCGCCGCCCTGCTCGAAGGTCGCGTCGATGCCGCCTGGGGCCGCTGGGTGCGTCCCTGGGCCGTCGCCGCCTGGTGCTTCCTGACCTGCGGCATCGCGCTCGGCTCCTGGTGGTCGTACTACGTGCTCGGCTGGGGCGGCTACTGGTTCTGGGACCCGGTCGAGAACGCCTCGCTGCTGCCCTGGCTGACCGGCACCGCCCTGGTGCACTCGGCCATCGTCGTCGAGAAGCGCGAGGCGCTGAAGATCTGGACCGTGCTCCTGGCGATCGGCACCTTCTCGCTGTCGCTGTCCGGCACCTTCCTGGTGCGCTCCGGCATCCTCAACTCGGTGCATGCCTTCGCCAACGATCCGGCCCGCGGCGTCTTCATCCTCGGCCTGCTCGGCCTGGTGATCGGCGGCTCGCTGCTGCTGTTCGCGCTGCGGGCGCCGCGCCTGACCGCGGGCGGCATCTTCGCGCCGCTCTCGCGCGAGGGCGGGCTGGTGCTCAACAACGTGCTGCTCTGCTCGATCTGCGCGGTGGTGCTGACCGGCACCATGTACCCGCCCTTCGCCAGCCTGCTGTTCGGCACCACCCTGTCCGTCGGCAAGCCGTTCTTCGATGCGACCGCGGCGCCGATGGCGATCCCGCTGCTCGCCGCCATGGCGATCGGGCCGATGCTGCCCTGGAAGCGCGCGCAACTGGCGCCGACGCTGCTGCGGCTCTGGTGGGCAGCGCTGGCGGCCCTGCTCGCTTCCCTGATCGCCGCCTTCAGCCTCAAGGGCACGCTGCCGCTGCTGGCCTTCGGCGTCGCGGTCTGGGTGATCGCGGGAGCCGCGGCAGACCTCGCCCAGCGCATCCAGCTGTTCCAGCTGCCGCCGGCGCAGAGCTTCCGGCGCGCCCGGCTGTTGCCGCGCGCCGCCCTCGGCGCCGCCCTCGCCCATGCCGGCGCCGGCGTCACCGTGATCATGGATCGCTGCGTCAAGATCGAGCACGCCCGCTACCTGGGCCGGATGCACTGGCTCGGCTTCAACACCCAGCGGGTCACGTCGGTTCGCAGCGGCCTCCAGTGAGCCCTAGGTCATTTGACTGAATTTTCACAGTGTGCAACCTGGGGGCTAGCTGGGAAGTCTTCATAGCGTGATGATCAAGCT
>CAXUCM010000373.1:0-2513 GCA_964249315.1 uncultured Acetobacteraceae bacterium
CACCCGGGCGGCGTCCAGGAGCGGTGCGATGCGCTCGACGTCGCTGCCATCCACCGCCATGTTGCAGCCGCCGACCACGGTGATCGCGTTCTCGCCGCGCGCATCGACCCCGATCAGCGCGATGCCGGTCGGATGTTCCGGATCGATCACCAGACCGTCCAGCCGCACGCCGAAGCCTTCCAGCGCGTCGCGTGCCTGCGCACCGAAGGCGTCGGCGCCGATGCGCCCGGCGAAGGCGACCGCGCGACCGCTCCCGGCCGCGAGCCTTTCCGCGGCAGCGGCCTGGTTGGCGCCCTTGCCGCCCAGGCCGATCCGGCAGCGTTCCGCGTGAACGGTCTGGCCCGGTCGCGGCAGGCTGGGCACGCTCGCGGTAATGTCGATGTTGACGCTACCGAAGCACAGGACCGACACCGCCTCGTCTCCCGCTCAAGCTCCGGTCACACTCGCATCCTGCGCGTCAGGCTGGAAGCCCTGGGGACGCGCTGGAAAAAGGCTACCGCCTTTGCTTCTTGGATTCTCAAGGCCGAGCCTTGAGCGGGTCCAGGGCAGAGCCCTGGCCTTTCTTCAGCCCGGCGCGACGCGCCGCGCGACGGCGCAGTCATGGTCCTGCAGCTCCTCGCCGGAGGCATGGTCGAGGGCAAGCAGGTCGGTGCGGTCGTCGAGCAGCACGAAGCCCGGCCGCGGCAGCCGCGCGCCGACCAGCACCAGCGTATGGTGGCCCATCTGGGCGGCAGGATCGGACAGGGACGCCGCCAGCAGCCGGAACGGGTCGACCCCGTCGAGCTGCTCGCGCTCGATCCGCAGCGCGCGGTAGCGATGCCCCATCAGCGGCCGAGGCAGTTCGTGCCAGCCATCGGCGCGGATCGCGCCGAGCTCGGATGCGACCGCGTCGCGCACCGACGGGCTGATGCATTCCATGTGGATGTGCAGCTGGTCCTGCGTGCGGCCGTAGGCGGAGTTGATGGCGAGCGACAGATCCTCGCGCGGCAGCGTGCGGTGCAGCCTGGCCTCGACCAGGGGCATCTCGCTCCAGGCCGCGGCGAAGTAGTTCGGCGCGTCCGGCCGCAGCAGGGACGGGCTCTCGATGCCGCCGATGCGGACGGTCGGGATCAGCAGATACTGATCGGCGCCGTGCAGGTCCTTGAGCACCGCGAAGCCGGCGGCATCGTCGACCACGGCGCACGGTGCCGGCCGCCGATGCGCCTGCTGGTCCGGATCGCACTGGCCGTGCACGACCCGCCACAGCGCGTCCGGCCCGGCCGCGGCCGGCATGCCGGTCAGCAGCAGCAGCGCCAGCGCACAGGCGGCCCGCCTCATGCCGGGCCGCTCTCGATCACCGGCGCGAGCCCGGCCGCCTGCGCCAGCCGGTCGAGCCGGCGGGTCACGCTCTCCACGTTGGAGGCGAAGCGCTGTCCGCTCAGGCGCAGCACCAATCTGTCGTCCAGCTGGGCGATGCCGGTGCCCGCGAGCAGTTGTGGCGTGCCTGCGCAGAGCACGTAGGCGAGACGCAGGCACAGGCCGAGGATCTCCGCGCGACGCAGCGCGTGCGGATCGAGCAGCCGGCGCGCCGATTGCAGGAAGGGCTGGTCGAGCTCGGCCTCGTAGCGCATGGCCAGGGTGAGTGCGAGGAAGCCGCGCGCGGCGTGCGAGAACGCCATGCCGGGCGCGCGCAGGATGCGGCTGAAGCTCTGCTCGGCGCGATATTCCGGATGGTCGTGCGCGCCGCAATCCGACATCCAGCACGCCGCCACGCGCCAGCGCCGCTCCAGCTCGGTCTCGTTGTCGAACAGCGACGCGGTCCAGTCGATCAGCGCCGGCGGCAGCGCCTGGCTGCGGCTGGACTGCAGCGCGATCTCATGCGCGATCGCCTCCAGCGGGTCCTGGCCGGCCAGATGCGGCGCGACGCAGCGCATGTACCAGCCCTCGCGCAGACCGTCGACGCTGAACACCACACGCGACGGCGACACCCGGCGCAGCAGCCGGCGCAGCACGGTGGCGGCGTACGGCATGTCGTCGAGACGCTTGCGCGGCGCGCCGGGCAGGCGTTCGAGCGCGCGACGCGAGGCGCCGATCACCCATCCGGTCAGCTCGCGCGCCTCGGCGGCGCCGAGCTCGTACTGGTGGACGATGTTGAGCGGATAGAAGGTGCGCGCGATCTGCAGGCGGGCCAGCGCGCGAAAGGCGCCCCCCACCAGGTAGAGCGTGCGTCCGCCGGCCTGGTCGAGCCAGTCGACGCGATCGAGATCGCCCTCGACCAGCGCGCGCGCGCGCAGCACGTCGCCGCCGGCGCGATCGGCTAGCCGGATCACGCCGAGACGCAGCGTCTGCGACTGGCGCATCGCGCCGGCCTCGAGCCGCACCAGCTCGAGCGAGCCGCCGCCGATATCGGCCATCAGCCCGTCCGCATCGGTCATGCCGCCGAGCAGGCCGGTGGCCGAATAGTCCGCCTCCTCGAGGCCGGGCAGGATGCGGATCGTCGCACTCGGGATCGCCTCGCGCAGCGAGGCGACGAA
>CAXUCM010000373.1:2523-3630 GCA_964249315.1 uncultured Acetobacteraceae bacterium
GGCCGGGGGGGGCGCCCCCGGGGGGCCCCCCCGCCCCGGCCCCCCACGAAGGCGGCGCCGTTGCCCGCGTCGCGCACCGCGGCGGTGGCCAGCACCTCGAACAGGTCGGCCCCCATGCCGCGCACCACCGCCTCGAAGCGCGCCATCACGCCGATCGCCTGCGCCACCCCCTCCTCGTTGAGCTGGCCGCTGGTCTCGAGCCCGCGCCCGAGCCGCAGCACCGCCTTCTCGTTGAAGATGGTGACCGGGTTGCGGGTGACCCCTTCGAACACCACCAGCCGGACCGAGTTCGAGCCGAGATCGACCACGGCGGTGCGGCGGGGGGTCTGCGGGCGCATGACCGCGCCTAGTCCTCGAGGATCCGGTCGGGGCGTCGCGGCAGCGGCCGCGCCACCGGCAGCAGCGGCCCCTGTGCCGCCGAGCCGCGTCCCGACAGCGACGGGTTGGTCATGAAGTATTCGTGCGCCGAGAACGGCTTGGCGCCGCCCTCGAGACGGCGCCAGCGCCCGTCGGCGCGAAGCTGCCAGGATTGCAGGTTGTCCTTCAGGTCCATCACCATGATCTGGTCGAGGATCTGCGCATGCACGGTCGGATTGCGGATCGGCACCATGCTCTCGACCCGCCACTCCATGTTGCGCGCCATCCAGTCGGCGCTCGAGATGTAGACCAGCGCGTCCCGCGAGGGCAGCCGGTGGCCCTGGCCGAACACGAAGATGCGGCTGTGCTCGAGGAAGCGCCCGACGATCGATTTGACCTGGATGGTCTCCGACAGACCCGGCACGCCGGGACGCAGGCAGCAGATGCCGCGGATCACGCAGAGGATCTTCACGCCGGCGCGCGACGCCTCGTAGAGCTTGTCGATCAGGTCGTCATCGACCATCGAGTTCATCTTCAGCCAGATCTGCGCCGGCCGGCCGGTGCGGGCGACGGCGATCTCGGCGTCGATCAGTGCCAGCAGCGTGCTGCGCGTGGTCAGCGGCGAGAACGCGATCGCGTCCATCCGCGCGGGCTTGGCATAGCCGGTCATGTAGTTGAACAGGCGCGCGGAATCCCGCGCGAGCCCGGTGTCGCAGGTGAAGAAGCTGAGGTCGGTGTAGATGCGCGCGG
>CAXUCM010000374.1:0-3614 GCA_964249315.1 uncultured Acetobacteraceae bacterium
CGACAGCAGCGCCGGCCGCGCGCCGGGCATGCCGGCCAGCCCCCGGCCGACGGCGACGCCTTCGTGCTGGACGAGCAGCTGGCCCGCCCGCTGCTGCTGCGCCTGACCGAGCCCAGCCCCAGCGCGCAGGCGCGGTTGTTCGCGCCCGACGGCCAGCAGATCGCCGACAGTCGCGCCGACCCGCACGCATCCAGGGACGCGGTGCAGGGCCTGCCCGACCGCACCTTCGGCGGCGTGCTGGCGCAGGTCTACGACCGCCTGCTCAGCCTGCTGCCGCAGCGCACCCCGGTGGTCCCGCGCACGCTGGCGCAGGGCGCCGACCCGGACGCGCAGCCCGAGGTGCGCGAGCAGCTTCGCTTCGGCGACCAGGACAGCACCGAGACCCCGCCCTTCATCCGCCGTACCGCCGACCGCCGCCTGCTGGTGACGGTGGCCGAGCCGGTCGAGCATGATGGTCAGACGGTCGGCATCATCCAGCTCACCCGCGAGGCGCGCGAGGTCGACCGCTCGCTGTTCGCGGTCCGCTTCTCGATCCTGCTGCTGTTCGTGGTGGCGTTGGCGATCACCGTGCTGCTGTCCTGGTACCTGTCGCTGACCATCGCGCGGCCGCTGCTGCGTCTGGCCGCCTCCGCGCACGTGATGCGCGAGACCATCGGCCGCAGCGGCAGCGTGCCGGCGACGCTGCTGTCCCGCCGCGACGAGCTCGGCGAGCTGGCGCAGGCGCTGGACGAGAGCGCGCGCGCGCTGTGGGCGCGGATGGACGCGATCGAGCGCTTCGCCGCCGATGTCAGCCACGAGATCAAGAACCCGCTCTCCTCGATCCGGTCGGCGATCGAGACCCTGCTGCGCATCGAGGATCTCAACCAGCAGCGCCGCCTGCTCAGCATCATCGGCGAGGACGTGCGCCGGCTCGACCGGCTGATCACCGACATCTCGGATGCGAGCCGGATCGATGCCGAGCTTTCCCGCGCGCGTTCCGAGCCGGTGGCGCTGGCGCCGATCCTGTCGGTGCTGGCCGAGATCCATCAGGCGACACGCAAGCCGGACGGGCCGCTGCTGGAGGTCCGTGCGCCGTCGCCGCCGGTGGTGGTGCTGGCGATCGAGGACCGCCTGGTGCAGGTGCTGCGCAACCTGATCGGCAACGCGGTCAGCTTCTCGCCGGCGCACGGCATCATCACGGTCGAGGCCGTCGAGGACGGCGCCGAGATCGAGATCGCGGTCAGCGACGAGGGTCCCGGCATCCCGCAGGGCAAGCTCGACAGCATCTTCGACCGCTTCTACTCCGAGCGCCCGGAAGGCGAGCATTTCGGCCAGCATTCCGGGCTCGGGCTGTCGATCAGCCGGCAGATCGTCGATGCGCTGAAGGGCCGCATCGTCGCCGAGAACCGGCTCGATGCCGCCGGACGGGTCTGCGGCGCCCGCTTCGTCGTGCGGCTGCCAAAGGCGCCCCCGGGCGCGAGCTAGAGGTTGGGGCTCCGCCCCAAGCCCCGCCAAAGGCTCGCCTTTGGAAACCTATCAGAGATGGATTCTCAAGGCTTCGCCTTGAGCGATTGAGCCGCGAAGCGGATCAATGGGCAGAGCCCTGGCCTCGATCGGTCAAGTGCAACACCGGCCGGTATCCGGTATGCAGGCAGCGTACGGGGGCAGCCGCGATGGACCAGCAGGCAGACGATGCACGCAGCATGCGCGAGGAGCAGGGCCGCGCCCGCCAGCAGATGCGCGCGGACACGCCGGAGGCAGGCCGGGCGCGAGCGCTCTCGACCCTGTCCAACTGCCTGCTGCTGCTCAGCGTGCTGGCAACCTTCTACACGCTGTATTTTGCCAGCGACCTGGTGCTGCCGTTCGTCCTCGCCGGCGTGCTCAACCTGCTGCTCAACGCGCCGATGCGCTTCCTGCACCAGCGGCTGCGCGTCCCCAAGCCGCTGGCCGCGCTGGTGCTGATCCTGGTGCTGTTCGGCAGCGGCGGCGCCAGCGCCGCGGCGATCTCGGTGCCCGCCTCTGGCTGGATCAGCAAGGCGCCGCAGAGCCTGCCGGCGCTGCAGGCCAAGCTCGCCTTCCTGCACGGCCCGATCGACGCGCTGCAGGACGGCATGAAGAAGCTGCAGGCGCTGATGGACCAGACCGGCAGCAATCCCGTGCGCGGCAGCCAGCAGGTGGTGCAGGTGCAGCAATCGGGCAGCGGCATCGCCAGCGTCGGCTCGTCGCTGCTGATCGGCACCCGCGCGTTCCTGGGGCAGATCTTCACCATGCTGCTGATGCTGTTCTTCCTGCTCTACGAGGGCGACAGCCTGCTGCGCCGCTTCATCGAGATCATGCCGACCTGGGCGGACAAGCGGCGGGCGGTGCAGATCACCAACGAGATCGAGCACAACGTCTCGCTCTACCTGGCGACGATCACGGGCATGAACCTGCTGGTCGGCAGCCTGAACTTCCTGCAGTGCCTGCTGCTGGGACTGCCGAACCCGCTGCTCTGGGGCGTGCTGGCGTTCCTGCTGAACTACATCCCGATCCTGGGACCGCTGACCGGCGTGGTGATCTATTTCTTCGTCGCGCTGTTCAGCTTCAATTCCGTGCTGCACGCGCTGATCCCGCCGGCGATCTATTTCGGCATCCACCTGCTGGAGGGCGAGACGATCACGCCGATGCTGCTGGCCCGGCGCTTCACGCTGAACCCGGTGCTGGTGATGGCCTCGCTGATGTTCTGGGACTGGCTTTGGGGGATCCCCGGCGCCTTCCTCAGCGTGCCGCTGCTCGCCGTGTTCAAGATCGTCTGCGACCATGTCGACGCGCTGACGCCGATCGGCCACGTCGTCGGCGGGCCGCCGAAGCCGCGGCGGTAGCGAGCAGGATCAGGGGCCCATTGATCCGCTTCGCGGCTCAATCGCTCAAGGCTCGGCCTTGAGAATCCATCTGCTTGTCGGATTGGTGAGCCTGCCATGGGTTCAGGAGCGCCACTCCGGTCGGGGCGAAGTCCGTCGGGTTCCTGGTCACGAGGGTCATGCCGTGGACCAGGGCGGTCGCCGCGATCAGCCCGTTCCGGACGGGCCGGAGATCGGGGACATGCAGCCTCGCGCTGCGTCGTGCCACGGCGAGATCGATCGGCAGGATGCGCTCGGAGAAGTTGGGTTGCACGTGATCATCCAGCCAGGCGCGCAGGATCGCTCCCTTGGCAGGATCGCGGCGCTCGGCGAGCAGCACGCCGATTTCCAGTTCCTGGATGACGACCACCGAGAGGAACAGGCTTCCCGCCGGGATGGTGCGCGCCCACGCCGTCACCTCGGGATCGGCTCTGCCCGCCCTCGCCTTGCGCAGCTCGGACACCACGTTGGTGTCGAGCAGGAACATCAGGCGAAGTCGGCCGGCCGTGCGAGATCGTGCTTCGACGGAAGCTCGAGTTCCATGTCTTCCACGCCCGCCGGCATTCCCGGCCTGTCGACGATGTTCTCCTCCCCTCCCGCAAGGCGCTGATACGCCTCGATGCTGATCAGCACGTGGGCAGGGACGCCGCGATCGGTGATGAAGACCAGCCCCGCATCCGCCGCCTTCTTGGCGCGGCTGGTTGGATAAAGATGCTCGCCAAGACAACGAGCTGGAGCGGGTTCCGTGAGCGAACG
>CAXUCM010000375.1:0-3598 GCA_964249315.1 uncultured Acetobacteraceae bacterium
AAGAGGTTTCCAACGGCGAGCCTTTGGCGATCGAGCCGCGAAGCGGATCGATGGGGCGAAGCCCCAACCTTAACCATCGGCGCGGTTTTTCCCCGGCCAGGCTTCTGCTAGACCGGCTGCGCAATGGTGACCGATTTCCTGTCCTGGTGGACGCGGCAGATGCTCGACCTGATCCCCGAGCGGCTGGCGCGACGGGAGCCGGCCGCCGCCAACGCGATCCTGGCGACGCCCGACCCGCAGTTGCCGGGCGCCGTGCTGCTGTCGCTGCGCCGGCAGGGCCAGGAACAGCAGGCCGGCCGTCACGAAGCCGGCCAGGCGGTGCTGCCGCATCTGTTGCAGGAGCATCCGGGCCTGCCGCTGCTGCTGCGCCTGCCCGCCGACAGCCTGCTCAGCCGCGACGTCTCGCTGCCCCTCGCGGCCGAGTCCGGCTACGAGCGGGTGCTGCAATACGAGATGGACCGGCTTACTCCGTTCGCCGCCGAGGACGTGTTCTGGTCGGCGCGGCCGTGGCGACGCAACAAGGAGAGCGGCCGTCTCGACCTGCGCCTGTCGCTGGTGCCGCGCGCCTGGCTGGCCTCGGCGCTGGAGACGCTGGCCGAGGCCGGCGGCCGCCTCGCCGCACTCGAGGTGCAGGGCGCCGGCGGCGCGCCGGCGCAGCACATCGCCGTCGCCCACGAGCCCGGCCAGGCGCGCATCCGCCAGCGCCGCCTGCATGCCGGCCTCGCCGCCGTCTGCGCCGCGCTGGCGCTGGTGGCGATCGTGCTGCCGTTCGTGCTGCAGTCGCGCGCCGGGGGACGGATCGACCGGCGCATCGCCGCCCTGCAGCGCCCGGTCGCCGAGGCGCGCGCCTTGCGCCAGCATATCGGTGCCGACACCGCCGGCACCGACGCCGTCACCGCCGCCCGGCTGCGTCTCGGCGATCCGCTCGCCACCCTCGCGGCGCTGACCCGCGTGCTGCCGGACGACACCTACCTGACCGACGTCACCCTGCGAGACGGCGTCGTCACCGTGACCGGCCAGTCCACCGGCGCGGTCAAGCTGATTCCGGCGCTGAGTGCCGACACGACGTTCATCGCGCCGGCCTTCTCGGCGCCGGTAACCCGGATCGAGTCGAACAATTCCGACCTGTTCTCGATCCGCGCCCAGGTGTCCGCGACTGCGGGCAGCGTGGGCGGCGGCGAGGCGGAACGCTGATGGCAGCGCTCGAGCTTCCCACCGGCCGCAACGGCCGCATCCTCGCGGTGCTGATCGCGCTGCTGGCGCTGGCGCTGCTCTGGAGCGCGATCGCCTCGCCGCTGATCGGCTGGTACGACGATCGCGCCGAGGCGCTGCAGCAGCGTCGGGTACTGGCAGAGCGCATGGCGCTGCTGGTGCAGCGCCTGCCGCAGCTCCGGGCCCAGGCGCGGGCACTGAACGCTTCCGGCCGCGCCGGCGCCGGCGCCCTGGTCGCCGGCGGCAGCGATGCCGTCGCCAGTGCGGCGATCCAGGCGAAGGTCTCGGCGATGGCCTCGTCCCTCGGCCTCAGCCTGTCCTCGACCGAGACGCTGGCCGGAACCCGCGCCGGCGCCTACCGGCGGGTGGGCGTGCGCATCTCGCTGGACGCGGCCTTCCCGGTGGTGGTGCGCCTGCTCGCCGCGATCGAGGCGGCGCAGCCGAGCCTGCTGGTCGACGACCTGCAGATCCACGGCACCCGGCTGCTCGGCCAGTCCGACTCGGCGCCGCTCAACGTCGCGCTGACCGTGCTCGGCTATCGTCGCGACGATCCGGCACCGGGAGCGGCCCCAGGAGCGGTCTCGGGGACGGCTCCCGAGGATGCCGCGGCACCCGCCGATGCCCCCGACGAGTAGCGGGTCGTGAACCGTCTTCCGGCGCTGGCCCTCGTTACATTTTCTTGCGTGCTGCTGCTGCTGATCCTGCTTGAGTCTCGGGGCGGCCCGGTCGAGAAGGCGGCGGTGGCCATCCACCCGCCTTTCGCCGCAGGCGATCCCAGCCGCCCGGCAACGGTCGCGACACCGGCGGCGACCCTGCAGGGCTGGTCGGGCACGATCCTGGCGCGTCCGCTGTTCAGCCCGTCGCGCCGGCCGGGCCAGGTGGCGGTGGCGAGCGCCGAGCTGCCGCGGCTGGCCGGGATCATCATCGGACCCGGCGGGGCGAGCGCGATCTTCGCCGGCGCCGGCGACACGCGCGCGATCATCGCCGGCCCCGGCGCCCATGCCGGTCCCTACCTGGTCCGCGCGGTGGGACCGGCCGGCGTGACCGTGCTCGGCCCGGACGGGCTGCAATTGCTGCGTCCCGCCTACGGCAGCGATGCATCGCGCACGAGCGCCGTTGCCGAGCCGGCGGCGCCGCCGGCGGGCGCCTCCATCCTCGACCTGCTGCGTGCCCGCGTGCAGGGCGGCCTGCGTCCCGGCCTGCCGCAGCTTGGCGGGCCGCTGCCGATCTTCCCCCAGAATCAAGGTCCGCAGAGATGAGCCAGCGATGAGGCGTCCGCTCTTGCTCCAGCACTCGGCGCTGCTGGTCGCCGGCGGCCTCGCCGCCCTCCTCGGCGGATGCAGCCGGCCGGAGCAGCCGGTGATCGGTCCGCTGCCCGGCCTCGGCCGCGGCGTCGGCGAGGCCGTGCCGCCGCGCATCAACGGCGCCCTCGGCGACGAGGACCAGCCGGGTCCGGCGCTGGTCAGCTACGGCCGCAGCCAGGCCGGCCGGCGCGCCGGCAGAAGCGGCGCCGCGGCGCCGGGCAACATCACGCTCGACTTCGCCGACACCGACATCCGCGACGCGGTGGCGCAGATCCTCGGCACGCTGCTGCACCTGAACTACACCATCGATCCGGCGGTGAAGGGCACCGTCACCCTGCACACCGCGACGCCGCTGGCGACGACGCAGCTGCTGCCGGTGATGCAGGCGCTGCTGGCCCAGGTCGGCGCCGAGATGCTGCAGTCGGACGGGCTCTACCGCATCGTCGCGGCCGGCGCCGGCGGGGTCGCGGGCGGCGCCGCCTCGCCGAACGCGGCGCTGGCCGAAGGCGGCTTCGTCGGCGGCTCGTCGATGGTCGCCCTGCGCTACGCGAACGCCGACGCCCTTTCCAAGGCGCTGCCGCCGTTCGTCGGCCCCGGCGGCAAGATCACCGCGGTGCCGGGCAGCAACGCGCTGCTGGTGGCGGGCGATGCCGGCGTGCGTCGCACGCTGATCAGCCTGGTCGCGGCGTTCGACGTGGATGCGCTGGCCGACCAGTCCTACGCGCTGCTGCCGGTGGAGAGCGGCACCGCCAAGGACATGGCGAGCGCGCTGCAGGAGGCGCTCCGCGGCCAGTCGAAGACGCTCGCCGAGATCGTGCGGGTGATCCCGATGAGCCGGGTCGACGCGGTGCTCGTGGTGTCGGGCCAGCCGCGCTACATCGACGATGCGCGCCGGCTGTTCGCGCTGATCGACCGCAACCGGCGCAACACGGTGCGCGCCTGGCACGTCTACTACCTGCAGAACAGCCACGCGCTCGACACCGCCAACCTGCTGCAGCAGGCCTTCACCCCGAACAACGTCACCATCCAGCCCAGCACGCCGCGGCAGTTGCCGCAGGGCGATCAGCTCGGCAGCACCCAGC
>CAXUCM010000376.1:0-3562 GCA_964249315.1 uncultured Acetobacteraceae bacterium
GGGGGTCGCGTTGTGCGACGTGGTTGTGGGGGGGGGGCGGGGGGCGGGCCGCCTGCTGGGGGTTATCGGCGTTCGCGGCACGGCCGGTCTCGGCCAGCACCACGCCCTGCGGCGTGAGCGAGCCGGGCACGGTCATCGAACCGGCGAGCGCGCCGTAGCGGTCGCAGCCCTCGCCGCTCCAGGGCAGCGTCGCGATCCGGCCCGGCGAGAGCAGCCGCCAGAGTGCCGCCAGCATGATCAGCACGGCGCAGGCGAGGGAGGCGCGCGTGCGGTTGGTCGCACCCGGGGTCAGCACGACGGACCACCAGCTGCTGGTCTCGAGCAGGCGCAGGTTCGGCTCCAGCCGGCCGAGGATCAGCACGCAGCCGATCAGCAGCAGCAGCGGCAGCGCGGTGCCGGGGGCGAGCGGCTCGCTGAGCAGGCGGGCATGGCGGTAGTATGAGCTCCGGAACGGCGCGATCAGCAGCGCCGACAGGACCAGCAGGCCCGGCACCGGCAGGGTGGTGCCGCGCAGCGCGGTGAGCAGGGCGGCGGCACAGAGCAGGATGATCGTCGTGCCCCAGGCCAGGGTGACGCGGTTGGCCAGACCCGTGGCGAGCCCCATCAGCGCGGCCCCGATCAGCGAGGGCACGTAGTCGCCGGCGAGCGCGGTCAGCCAGGCGGTGAAGCGCGGCGTCGCGGCGAACAGGCCCGCGTTCGGCGGCAGGATGGCGACCAGGTCGGAAGCCGGATCGAGCACGCCGAGCGCGAGCAGCATGGCGCCGCACAGCGACACCGCGCCGACCGCAACGGTGACCGAGAAGTCGGCCTCGCTCTGCCGGATCACCGGGCTCGGGCGCGCCGCCGGCAGCAACGCGCCGGCGCCGCGCAGCCGGGCGAGGATCGCCTCGCTGCGCAGCAGCAGTTCGTGCCCGGCGAACAGGGTGCCGGCGATGAACAGCGGCACGATGTAGTAGAACATGCGAAAGACGAAGATCATCCCCAGGATGCGCGGCGCCGGCAGCCAGGCCGAGAGGCCGAGCAGCATGGCGCCGTCGAACACGCCGAGGCCGCCCGGAACGCTGGCGAGCAGCCCCGCGGTGTAGGAGGCGATGTAGATGGCGAGGAAGGTCGGGTAGCCGAGCCCCGGCGTCGGCGGCAGCAGCGCGAAGGCGATCGCGGCGGTGGCGGCCACGTCGAGGGCGGCGACGGCCACCTGGCCGATCGCCATGCGCGGGCCCGGCAGGTCGATCTGGAGCCGCCACAGACGCAACCGGGTGCGCCGTCCGGAGAGCAGCACGTAGGCGGCCACCAGTCCCCAGGCGGCGGCGCCGAGCAGTCGCAGCGCCGCATGCGGGACCGCACGGTCGAGGATCGGGGTCGAGGCGGGCTCGATGATCAGCACGCCGCCGATCAGGGCGGCGGCGCCGAGCACGAAGGTGAGCGAGCAGAAGGCGATGATGCGGGCGATGGCGGCGGTCGGCAGCCCCCAGACGCTGTAGAGCCGGAACCGCACGGCCGCACCCGAGAGCGCGGACACGCCGAGATTGTGCGACAGCACGTAGGAGCAGAAGGCGGCGAAGCAGGTGCGCCGGAAGCTCAGCGGGTGCCCGACATGGATCGTGGCGAGCCGGTCGTAGAACGACAGCACGGCGTAGGACAGCAGGGTGAAGCCGGCGGAGGCGAGCAGCGCCGGCGTCGGGATGTCGTGCAGGCCCTGTCGCACCTGGCTGATGCTGAGGTGACGGAACTGCCGCTGCACCACGAAGACCGCGGCCGCCAGCAGCAGCAAGCCGAGCAGATGCGGAAAATGTCGCCCCAGCCGCCTGAAGCCGCGTGCGGCGCGCCATGGATGCTTCACCCCGGGTCCCGTTATCGCGACAGCGCAGCCTCGATCAGGGCGATGGTCTCGGCGATCCCGTACAGCGCGATGAAGATGCCGAAACGCGGCCCTTCGGTCTGGCCGAGCAGCACCTCGTAGAGGCAGCCGAACCAGGCACGCAGCGGCTGGAAGTGGTGACGCTTGCCGACCTCGAACACCAGGTTCTGGATGTCGTCCGGGCTCGCCGCCCCGTCGATGCCCTTGAGCGTCTCGGCGAGGTCGGCGAGGGCCGCGCGTTCGCGCGCGTCGGGCGCACGGTAGCGCTTGGTCGGACGCACGAAGTCGCGAAAATAGGCCAGTGCATGGCCGACCAGCCGGGCCAGCAGCGGGTGCGTCTGCGGGCCGAGGTCGGGCTGGTAGCGCTGCAGGAACGCCCAGAGCACGTCGGTGGTCTCGGCGTTGGCGACCGAGGCGAGGTTGAGCAGCATGGCGAACGTCACCGCGCCGCCGCTATCCTCCGGCACCGCGCCGGCATGGATGAACCAGGCCGGGTTCTGGCGCAGGGCGTCCGCATCCTGCGTCGCCAGACGGGAGCGATTGACCAGGTACTCGTCGGCGGCGCGCGGGATGACGTCGAGGCAGAGCCGCTTGGCGCGCTGCGGGGCCATGAACATGAACTGCGCCAGGCTCTCCGGCGGGGCGTAGCGCAGCCATTCCTCGACCGAGATGCCGTTGCCCTTGGATTTGGAGATCTTCTGGGCGTGCTCGTCGAGGAACAGCTCGTAGGTCAGGCTGAGCGGCGGCTCGGCGCCGAGCAGGCGGCAGATCTTCGTCGACAGGCGGACGCTGTCGATCAGGTCCTTGCCGGACATCTCGTAGTCGATGCCCAGCGCCGCCCAGCGCATCGCCCAGTCCGCCTTCCATTGCAGCTTGGCCGCACCGCCGGTGACCGGCGTGGTGAAGCGTTCGCCGTCGGCATCGTGCCAGCCGATGGTGCCGGCCTCGGCGTCGATCCGGTCGATGCGCACCTGCATCACCACGCCGGTGCGCGGGTGCAGCGGCAGGAACGGCGAGTACGTGGCGCGGCGCTCGACGCCGAGGGTGGGCGCCACCGTCGCCACGATCTCGTCATGCACCGCCAGGGCGCGCAGCAGCACCGCATCGAAGCGGCCGGAGGCGTAGTACTCCGTGGCGGAGGCGAACTCGTACTCGAAGCCGAACCCGTCGAGGAAGGCGCGCAGCCTGGCGTTGTTGTGCGCGCCGAACGATTCGTGGGTGCCGAACGGATCCGGCACGCGCGACAGCGGCTTGCCGAGATGGGCGACCAGCATGTCGCGGTTCGGCACGTTGTCGGGCACCTTGCGCAGCCCGTCCATGTCGTCGCTGAAGGCGAGCAGCCGGGTCGGCCGCCCGGTCAGGTCGGTATAGGCGTGACGCACCCAGCTGGTGCGCGCCACCTCGCCGAAGGTGCCGATATGCGGCAGACCGGACGGGCCGTAGCCGGTCTCCAGCAGCGCCGGGCGGTCCGGATCGCGCGCGGCCAGGCGCGCCGCCAGTCGGGCGGCCTCGTCGAAGGGCCAGGATCTGGAGGGAGCGGATGGGCCGGCGTGATCGGTCGACATGCGGGGGGCAAGCTATGAACGCGACATTGCGGGGTCAATGACCCTATATCGGCGGCGGATCCCCGAGCGCGACCTGCCCCCTCGCCCCGAGCCGCCAGCGGCCGCGGCCGGGTCGCCGGCGCTGGTGGCGGGCCACGGC
>CAXUCM010000377.1:0-3551 GCA_964249315.1 uncultured Acetobacteraceae bacterium
GCCCTGGACCCGCTCAAGGCTCGGCCTTGAGAATCCATTTACAAGAGGTTTCCAACGGCTAGCCTCTGGCCAAATTCATAGCCGAGCTTGATCTCACCACGCGCCGAGTCGCGCGCGCGAGGCGTATCGGCGTACGAAAATGGTCCAGATCAGTTGCGGCAGGGCTGCGAGCGCCAACACGCTCGGCGCGCCTAGCCCGCCCCGGCCGAGCGTGATCCCCAAGGCTCCGCCCCAGAGCACGAAGCCCCAATGCAGCAGTGCGACGCGCAGCGCCGGCATGCCGCTGCGGCGCGCCACCTGATACAGGTGGCCGCGATGCGCCCGCCACACGCGCTCGCCGGCGAGGGTGCGACGGCATAGGGTGAAGGCGACGTCGTAGAGGATGCCGGCGAGCAGCAGCGGCATGTCGAGCAGCGATGACATCTCCGGCGGCCGCCAGCACAGCAGGCCGAGCGTCGCCACCATCAGCCCGGCACCCTGGCTGCCGACATCGCCCAGGAAGATACGCGCCCGCGGCACGTTGAACGGCAGGAAGCCGAGCAGGCCGGCAGCAAGCAGCCAACCGGCTTCCCCCGGCAATCCGGCCGGTGCCGTGCACCCGACGAACAGGCAGGCCAGCGCCATGCTTCCCGAGGCCAGACCGTCCAGCCCGTCGATGAAGTTCAGCGCGTTGGTGACGAACATCAGCCAGACGAAGCCGGCCAGCAGGCCCGCCGCATGGCCCGGCAGGGGACCGACTCCGGCAAGCGCCAGGGCCGCCCCGAGCGCCTGCGCCGCCAGCTTCAGCACCGGCGGATACTGGTGCAGGTCGTCGAACCAGGCGAACAGCGCGAGCAGCCCGACCCCGCCGAGGATCGCCGCGAGGGCCCCGTCATGCCGGGCGGCGAGCGGCATCAGCAGCAGGAACGCCGCCATCACGCCGATGCCGCCCCCCTTCGGCGTCGGCCGATCGTGCGCGCTGCGTTGTCCCGGCACGTCGAGCACGCCAACGCCGATCATCATCCGGACCAGCAGGGCGGAGAGCAGCACCGCAGCCAGGCAGAGCGGCAGCAGCATGGCGGCTCCTTCTAGCTCGCGGCGGGCTGGGCTATAGGCGTGCGACGATGGCCCTGCAACGTGCTGACCGCTCCCCGCGTCCGACCGTCCCGACCCGCTCCGGTCGGGCCGGATGAGATCGCTCACCCGGATCCTGGTCAACATGGCCCTCGACGGCGCCTTCGCCGCCGCGGCGGCGCCGATCGCGCGCTTCCTTGCCGATCCCGGTGGCGGCCTGATCCATCCGCTCTGGTTCGTCGCCAGCGGCGCCATCACCCTGCTGGTCGGCGGCGTGCCGTTCCGCATGCCGCTGCAGTACTGGCGCTTCTCCGGCGTCGGCGACCTGTTCGGCATCGCCGGCGGCTCGGTGGCGAGTGCCGCACTGTTCACCCTGCTGTTCCGCCTCACCGGCTATCCGCTGCCGAGCGCCACCTTCCCGGTGATCCTGGCGATGACGCTGCTGATCCTGCTCGGCTCGCTCCGGATCGGCTACCGGCTGTCGCAGGCGCGGCGGGTGCGGCTGTCGGCGGAGGCGACGCAGCCGGTGCTGCTGGTCGGCGCCGACGCCAGCGCCGACCTGTTCCTGCGCGCGCTGCGACGCGACCGCTCCTCGCCGCTGCGCATCCTCGGCCTGCTCGCACAGGGCGGCCACCAGGCCGGCCGCCGCATCCAGGGCCACCGCATCCTCGGCACCGTCGCCGAGGCCGGCGCCGTGCTCGACCGGCTGATCGCGCGGGATCGCCGGCCGCAGGCGCTCGTCGTCACCGAGGCGGAGTTCCGCGGCGAGTCGCTGGCGGCCCTGATCGAGACGGCGGATGCGCGCGGCATCCCGGTGCGCCGCGCGCCCAACCCGACCTCGCTCGCGCCGGCCGACCGGGTCGAGCTCAAGCCGGTGGCGATCGAGGACCTGCTCAACCGGCCGCAGGTGCCGCTCGACCGCGACGGCATGGCCCGGCTGGTGCGCGGCCGTCGCGTGCTGGTGACCGGCGCCGGCGGCACCATCGGCGCCGAGCTCGCCCGCCAGCTCGCCACCCTCGACCCAGGCTTGCTGGTGCTGCTCGATAGCGGCGAGTTCGCGCTCTGGCAGATCGATATCGAGCTCTCCGAGATCGCCCCCGGCCTGCCGCGTGCCGCGGTGATCGCCGATACTCGCGACGCCGCCCGCATGGATGCGGTGTTCGCCGAGTACCGGCCCGAGCTGGTGTTCCATGCCGCCGCGCTGAAGCACGTGCCGATGGTCGAGCTCAACCCGTGCGAGGGGCTGCTGACCAACATCGTCGGCACCCGCCAGGTCGCCGATGCCGCCGAACGCGCGGGAGCGGCGGCGCTGGTGCTGATCTCCACCGACAAGGCGGTCAACCCGAGCAGCCTGATGGGCGCCTCGAAGCGGGCGGCGGAGATGTACTGCCAGGCGCTGGACGGTGCCGGATTGCGCTGCGTCACCGTGCGCTTCGGCAACGTGCTCGGCAGCAACGGCTCGGTGGTGCCGCTGTTCCGCCGCCAGCTCGAACGCGGCGGCCCGCTCACCGTCACCCACCCGGAGATGCAGCGCTACTTCATGACGGTCACCGAGGCGGTCGGGCTGGTGCTGCACGCGACCGTGCTCGGGGTGTCGGCAGGCGTGCTGCGCGACGGCGGCATCTTCGTGCTCGACATGGGCAAGCCGGTGAAGATCGTCGAGCTGGCGCGACAGATGATCCGCCTCGCCGGTCTGCGTCCGGACCAGGACGTGGCGATCCGCTTCACCGGCCTGCGCCCCGGCGAGAAGCTCGCCGAGGAGCTGTTCCACGGTCGCGAGCCGCCGGTGCAGACCGGCCATCCCGGCTTGCTGATGGCGACGCCGCGCACGGCCGACCGCGCTGCGGTGGCCTACGCGATCGATGCGATCGAGGCGGCCTGCCGGGCCAGCGACGCGCCGGCGGCGATCCGGCTGCTCGCCGCGCTGGTGCCGGAATTGAGCCGTAACGCCGACGGGCGCGCCGCGCCCTCCAGCCAGGCCAGCCTGGAGCGGATCGCGCCGTGACCGGGATCCGCTTCCTCGACCTGCCGGCGCAGCAGGCGCGCATCGCGCCGGCGCTGCACGCCCGGCTGCAGGCGGTGCTGTCGCATTGCCAGTTCGTGCTCGGGCCGGAAGTGGCCGAGCTGGAAGCGCGCCTCGCCGGCTATTGCGGCGCCGCCGAGTGCGTCGGCGTCAGCTCCGGCACCGATGCGCTGCAGATCGCGATGATGGCCGAGGGCATCGGCCCGGGCGATGCGGTGTTCCTGCCCGCCTTCACCTACACCGCGACCGCCGAGGTGCCGCTGCTGCTGGGGGCGACGCCGGTGTTCGTCGACGTCGACGACGCCCGCTTCCAGATCGACCCTGCCTCGCTTCGCGCGCGCATCGCCTCGGTGCGGCGGCAGGGCCGGCTGCGCCCGCGCGCGATCGTCGGCGTCGACCTGTTCGGCCAGCCGGCGCCGTGGCCGGAGCTGCGCGCGATCGCCGCCGCGTCGGAGCTGTTCCTGCTGGACGATTG
>CAXUCM010000378.1:0-3550 GCA_964249315.1 uncultured Acetobacteraceae bacterium
ACCGTGATCTTGTGGCGGCCCAACTCCAAGGCAGCCGACTTCATCAGGCCGATGATGCCCCATTTTGATGCTGAGTAGCTGGCGCCGTTCAAGGTGCCATGCTGACCCTGCGTCGAGGACGTCACGATGATGCGCCCACCGCCCCTTCGAACCAGCATCGGGGCGAATACACGGAGCACGTTCGCGGTCCCGTTGAGGTTGCAGTCGATCTGGTCGTGCCAGTCGGCATCATCCATCTCCAGCAACGGCTTGAAAGCCTGGATGCCGGCAGCGGCAAAGACGATGTCCACTCCGCCGAATCGGGCCGTGACCGTATCGCAGGCAAAACGAACGTCTTCGATCCTGCGCTGGTCGACCTGGATGGCTAGCCAATTGCGACCCAGCGCCTCAACCTGCCTACCGGTTTCGTCGAGGTCTGATCGGGAGGCGGGGGCGTACGTGCTTTTCGCGCTCGCCGATGTGCAGATGTCCAGGCCGGCGACATTGGCGCCAGCTGCGGCCAAAGCGACCGCGGAGGCCCGGCCAATACCACGGGCCGCGCCAGTGACGACAGCAACCCTACCTTGAAGTGCTTCTTCCTTGAAAACGGTCATCCGATCGCTCCGGTTGAGAATGTGAAGTTTAAAGGCGCGCTCGAGAGCGAAACGTCGCCCAGTTCGGATCGTGGGACAGACGGGTCAGTGCGCGTGCCCGGTTGCTTGAAGTGCATTCGCGCCGGCTTCTGCGACTTCCTGGTCATGCGCAGGAGTAGCCGTTGACACGCCGATCGCGCCGACGACGAGCCCGTCCACGGTCAAGGGAATCCCGCCTTGCATCTGGACCACGCCGGGGACGGTGAGCTGTGCAGCCCGGCCATCATTGATCGCCTTCTCGAGTTCGGCCGTCGGCTTGCGGAAGATTGCGGCAGCCCGGGCTTTCCCAGGGGCCAGCTCCGCGCTGACGAGCATAGGTGTCTGGTCCATGCGCTCTTCCGCAATCACCCAACCACCGTCGTCAACCACGGCTATGGCACCGGGAGCGCCGATGCGTATCGCTGCCGCTTGCGCAGCAGCAATCACCCGCTTCGCTTCCTCAAGGGAAAGCACATGCTTTGATTCGGCTTGAGCCATGGGTGCTCCGCTCGCGGATCCAGCGAGAACGAGCGCCACGACGAGCGGGAACAACCGACCTTTCCTCATGGGGATCTCCTGAAGTGATTAGGGCCTGGCCTACCGCGGGGCCCGTGCATTCGACGACACAGCCGGCGCCTTGCAATGCGGATGTGACATCCGCCGCTTCGAAGGACAGCTTGCGTCCTTCCGTCCAGGCACAAGGGCCGTCATTTTACGAGAGTCACGAGCGGCTTGCCCTTCACGACGACGTAGCTGGTCAGCACGACGATCTCGGTGTCACCGGTGTTCACTAGGCTATGAACCGTCTCAGGCGGCACGATGAAGCTTGCGCCGGTCTTAACGGCCTGATCCGGTCGACCGGCGACCTTGAGGGTTGCGGAACCCTGCAGCACGTAGCCCGCCTGGACGCCCGGATGCGTGTGTGGCGGCATGGTCGCGTGCGCGTCGATGGAGGTGCGGATCATCAGCGTCCGGTGACCGGCCGGATAGTCGATCGTCTGGAGATCCTGCTTGTGAACGTGGGTCTTCATTTCCTGCGCCGCGTCCTGCGCCATGGCGCAGCGTGCAATCAGGGTCACGCCGACGATCGCGAGTGTTGCGAGAAATTTCATGATCAGCTTCTTAAGGATTGTTTTGCTGTGGCACGGAGGCGATCTTGGCAAAGGCGCCTGCGTCGCGAGCCTCGCTCACACTTGAGGCCGGGACGGGCGGCGCATGGTTGCCCCAACTGTTGCGTACATAGGTGGCGACATCTGCCGCTTCCTGGTCGGAGAGCTTCCAGGCGAAACTCGGCATGGTCAGCGGCGAGGGGCGCGCGGGTGTGGGACCGGTGCGCGCGCCACCGAGGATGATGCGGAGGATACCGGCGGGATCGGCCTGTTGGGCCACGGCGTCGCCGGGCAACCGCGGGAACAGCCCGGCTTGGCCGCTGCCGTCCGCAAGGTGGCAGGCGCTGCATGCATCGGCGTAGATGGCACCGCCGCGCTGCATCGCCTGGCGGTCCGGTGCATCGGTCTCATGGTCGGGACTGGCAGGCAACGTTTTCAGGTAGGTGGCGATCGCGGCCAAGTCGCCATCGCTCATCTGCGACGTCGAGTAGGATACGACTTCGCCCATCGGTCCGGCGGCATTGGAATGCCCGTTGCGGCCGGTCTTGAGATATTCGGCGATGTCGGCGCCGCTCCAGCGGCCGAGCCCAGTGCGCCTGTTGCCGGTGAGGTCTGGGGCGTACCAGCCGTTCAGCAAAGCGCCTTGGAGGTAGCGGGTCTGGTCGGGCGACCCGGCGATGGTCATCGGGGTGTGGCAGGCGCCGCAATGTTCGAGGCCCGTCACCAACTCGGCGCCGCGATTCCAGGCGGTGGACTGCGCCGGATCAGGATGGAACCGCTCGTCGTCAAGCAACAGCAGGTTCCAGCCGATCAGCGCCGGGCGAAATCGGAGCGGGATCGGAAGCAGGTTGGCGGGTTGCGTGTAGCCGGAACCTGGGACTGTCTTGAGATAGGCGAGCATCGCGTCGCTGTCGGCCCGCGAGATGCGCGTGTAGTAGTTGTAAGGCATTGCCGGGTATATATGGCGTCCCTGTCGGTCGATGCCGCGCGACATCAGCCGCCAGAACTCGCCGTCGGTCCAGGCGCCAAGGCCGGCGTCGCGGTCGCCGGTGATGTTGGCGGAGTAGATCACGCCGAAAGGCGTCTTGAGGCCGAGGCCGCCTTCGAACGGCCGGCCGCCGATGCGGGAGTGGCACGAAACGCAGTCGCCGGCGACCGTCAGGTATCGGCCACGCTCCAGCAATGCCGCGTCCGGACCGTCAGGGATCAGCGCGCGCAGCAGCGCCACGGGTGCCGGGGTCGGATCGGGCGGCACGGAGGCGGCCGCCGACTTCACATGCAGCCACGAGATCCCCGTCGCTCCCGCAAAGAGGACCACGGCAATCCCAAGCGCCCAAGCGCCGCGCTTCAGCCAGCGACGCCTTGTCATGGTTGCACCAGGGGTTCGGCGTGGTGCACGAACTTGTCGCGGATCGCCTCGGCCGACATGTAGGCGAAGGCGGCAAGCGTGGCGGTCGGATTGTAGCCGGCGTTCTGTGGGAACAGGCCTGAGCCGGTGACGAACAGGTTGGGCACGTCCCAGCTCTGGCCGTACTGGTTGACCACGCTGTCGGCCGGGGTGCGTCCGGCCACCGTGCCTCCCACCGTATGCGTCGTCTGATATGGCACGACGCTGAAAGGGGCGGTGCGCGGCTGCTTGTTGATCGTGACCGGCCCCATGGCCCGGGCAATCTCGGCCATGCGGTCGGTGGTGTAGGCGGCCATGCGCACGTCGTTCGGCGGAAAGTCGAACGTCATGCGCAGCATCGGTCTCCCGTAACCGTCGCGATAAGTCGGATCGAGGTCCAGGTAGTTGCCGCGCTGCGCGTAGCTCGTGCCCTGCGATCTGAT
>CAXUCM010000379.1:0-3253 GCA_964249315.1 uncultured Acetobacteraceae bacterium
CCCCCCCCCCCCCCCCCCCCCCCCCCCCCCCCCCCCCCCCCCCCCCCCCCCCCTTGCCTATCACTGCAGCGCCCGCGTCGCCAGCAACCGCACCGCCTCGCGCACCGGACCCTCACGCGGTGCGTCGCGCAGGCTGGTCAGCCAGTGCAGGGGCGGGTTGCGGCCTGCCGCGCGCGGGTAATGCAGCGCGCGCAGCACGATCTCCGCCGCCGGGGTCGCACGCGACGGGATGGCGATGCCGTTCAAGGTGGCCCAGACGCAGGCCCAGCAGCGTCCCGCGCTGTAGGGGTTGTAGCCGCCGCCGCCGCTGACGATCAGCGGAATGCCGCGCGCCGTGGCGATCCCGCGCAACGCCTCGGCGACCTCGATATGCGCATTGTTGGACAGCGCCAGCCGAGCAAGCGGGTCCTCCTCGAGCGCGTCGGCGCCGCATTGCAGGAAGATCGCCTCGGGCCGATGCGCGCGCAGCAGCGGCAGCACCGCCTGCTGCATCAGCAGGCGCATCTCGGTGTCGTTCAGCCCGGCCGGGACCGGGAAGTTCCGCGCCGCGCCGCCGGCCCGGTCGCCGTCGAGGCCGGTGCCGCGCGGGTTACCGCCCAGCTCGAGCTTACGCAGCGGCCAGCGCATCGCCTCGTGGATGCTGAAGGTGAACACCAGGGGATCGTCGTCGAAGGCGTCCTGCACGCCGTCGCCGTGATGCGCGTCGATGTCGACGTAGGCGATCCGGCGCAGCCCGCGTTCGCGCCAGACCAGCAGCGCCAGCACCACGTCGTTCAGGTAGCAGAAGCCGGCGGCGCGATCGCGCCTGCCGTGATGGGTGCCGCCGCCGGGACAGTGCACGATCGCGGCCTCGCCCGAGGCGGTCAGCCGCGCCGCCAGCATCAGGCCGCCGGCGCCGATCATCGGCCGGCGATACATCTCCGGATAGACCGGATTGTCGCCGGCGCCGAGGCCGTGGCGCCGGCGGATCGCCTCGTCGACCGACTGGTCGCGTTCGGCGCGCTGCAGCGCCTCGACATAGGCCGGGTCGTGGAAGCGCCACACCTCGTGCGGCTCGGCCATCGGCGCCTCGCGGTAGACGGCGTCGTCGAGCCATCCCATCGCCCGGCACAGATCGGTGCAGACGCTGACCCGCGGGACGGTGAGCGGATGCAGGCCGCCATAGGAGGAGTGCCGGTAGATCTCGTGGCCGAGATAGAGCGTCGTCACGCCCGCAGGAACGGATTGCGCCGGCGCTCGTCGCCGATTCGGGTGCGCGGCCCGTGGCCCGGCTGCACGAGGACGTCGTCGCCGAGCGGCAGCAGCGTCTCCCGGATCGAGCTGATCAGCAGCGGCGCATCGCCGTAGGGGAAGTCGGTGCGGCCGACCGAACCGGCGAACAGCGTATCGCCGCCGATCAGCAGCCTGGCGTCGCGATCGAAGAACGCCACGTGCCCTGGGGTATGTCCGGGCACCAGCAGCACCTCCAGCTTGCGGCCGGCGAAGGCCAGCGACTCGCCCGCCTCGACGTAGCGATCCGGGCTCACGTCGCGCATGCCGGGGATCCCGAGCGCGCGCGCCTGGGCCTCGATGCCGGCGAGCAGGAACGCGTCGCGCTGGTCCGGACCGAGCACCACCGGCGCGGAAGCGGTGGCGGCGAGCGCCTCGCGCAGCTCCTCGACCGCGCCGGCATGATCCAGGTGGCCGTGGGTCAGCAGGATCGCCTCCACCCGCACCCCGAGGGCCTCGGCGCGCGCCATGATCGTCGGCGCCTCGCCGCCGGGATCGATCACCACGCCGGCACCGGTGCCCGGATCCCACAGGATCGAGCAGTTCTGCTGGAACGGCGTGACGATGACGATCTCGTGGCCTGGGAAGGTGTCGGGTTCGGTCGATGATCCGGACGGCATGACGGATAATCCTTGGCGAGGGTTCTGCGTTAGAGTGCGCCCACAGGAACGTCGGAGCGGCACGGGCGATGCACATCACGGGAGAACGGCGCATCCCGGCGCCACGCGAGCGGGTCTGGCGCTCGCTGTCCGACCCGGCGGTGCTGCAGGGCTGCGTGGCGGGGATCCGGGTCGAGGCCGCACCCGGCCCGGACGGCGCGGCGCCCGGACCGGCGGGTGCCGCCAGCATGCTGGTCTCCGGGTTCGGTCACGCACCGCTGACCCTGCAGCCCAGCATCCGCGAGCCGTTCGCGACGATGGGCTGGAAGGTCGATCCGGCCGGTGCTGCCACCCAGCGCGTGCTGATCCGCCTCGCCGAGGAAGGGGTGTTCACCCGCCTGCACTATGAATTGTCGCTGGCGGACGCACAGGACACGGCCGCCGACACACGCGAGGCCAACCTGCGGGCGCGGATCGACCAGGCGATCGACCGGCTGGTGCAGACCATCGCCGGGCCCGCCGAGATCGGCGCGAGCGGCGTCGCCGGTGCGGTGCAGGCGGCGACGGATCCCTCGGCGCAACCGAACGCGCGCATCGGCGCCGCGACACGGGGCTCGGACGTGATGACGCGGCTGATGACGCCCTCGGTGATCGGCGGCGCGTTGTTCCTGATGGTGCTGCTGTTCATCGTCGGCCTGCTCTGAGGCGCGATGGCAGCCAGCCCGCTTGACCGGCACGCCGCGCGGGTGTTGCACAGGCCGAACCTTCCAGCTGCGAGGACCCCGACTGCCATGAGCAAGATCATCCGCACCGAACCGAGCCCGATCCTGTCCCGCGCGGTCGAGTATCATGGCTTCATCTTCACCCAGGGCGTCGTCGCGCGCGACCTCGACGCAGACGTGACCGCGCAGACCGGCGACATCCTCGACCAGCTCGACGCGCTGCTCGAGGAGCACGGTACCGACAAGACCCGGCTGCTGCAGGCGCAGATCTGGCTGCGCGACATCAACGACCGCGAGGCGGTGAACCGGGTCTGGTCGTCCTGGCTGCCGGCCGAGGGCGCTCCGGCGCGTGCCTGCGTGCAGGCGGTGCTGGCCGATCCGAGGATGCTCGTCGAGATCATGCTGACCACGACCAAGTGAGCGGGACTCCGGCGCGAAACGACGATCTGCCGACGGACTTGCGCCACCCGATGATACCGGATCGCGTTTTTAAGACGATGTCAGGAGTATATTCCTAGAACCGGGCGGGTTTGCCGTTCGATTTTGTGTAATTTGGTCCTTGGCGGCCTCGATCCGCGTCGGCGGCTTGTCAGGGTTGCGCCCGTGTTGTTACCAGCGGCTCACGACGGAGTGAGGCGATGGTGATGCGGCATACGAGGCTCA
>CAXUCM010000379.1:3263-3544 GCA_964249315.1 uncultured Acetobacteraceae bacterium
GCTCCCGGGTTTGATTGCAACCATCGTGGCCGTCGCCGCCGCCTCCAGCATCATCGAGAGTACTCCCGCCTCGGCGCGACATCGTCACGCGACGCATCGTCAATACGCTGCCGCCGGGCATGCGACGCGGGTATTGCAGTGCGTCGTGTTCGCCCGCGCCGACTCCGACGTGGCGCTGACCGGCAACGCCGTGAACTGGTGGCAGAAGGCCGAAGGCGTGTATGCCCGCGGCACCGCGCCCGAGGTCGGCAGCGTGCTGAACTTCCGTGCCAACAGCCGGA
>CAXUCM010000380.1:0-3540 GCA_964249315.1 uncultured Acetobacteraceae bacterium
GACGCGTCGCGCAAAGGCGTGGTGCCGCCGGGCCTGCCGATATACTGGTAGTCCGCGCGCACGTAGGGCTGCCCGCCGAACAGCGAGAAGCGCGCGCGCGGGATGTTGTACTGCGCGCCGATGCTGAACTTCCAGTCCGGCTCGCCGATCGAGTCGCCCGCGCGGGTGACGAGGTCGGCCGGGTTGCTGCCGACCGCGGTGTCGGTGGTGTAGTGCGCGTCGGTGAAGCCGAACGCGGAATCGATCACCATCCCCGCGAACGGCCGCACCGAGAGCTGCACGTCGAAGCCGCGGCTGATCGCCGAGCCGAGGTTGGAGGTGAACTGGATGCCGCAGGTCGGCAGCAGCACGTTCTGCTGGATGTTGTCCCAGTCGATCGTATAGAGGCTGGCGGCGAGCTCGAGCCGGTCGTCGAGGAACTGGTTCTTGGTGCCGATCTCCCAGCTCTTCACCGTATCCGACTGGTAGCTGTTCGGCGGCGTGACGATGCCGAAATTGGTGAGGTCGGCGGCGCAATCCTCGACCGGCACCGGCGAGTTGGCGCCGCCCTCGCGGAACCCCTTGGCCCAGGTCACGTAGACCAGGTCGCCCGCATCGATCTGGTCCGACAAGGTGAATTTCGGCGTGACCGGGTTCTCCGAGGTGCCGCCGGAGCCGAAGCTGTAGCCGCCGTTCTGCGAGCCGTCGGCGAAGTTGGTGAAGCTGTAATGCGTGTGCGCGTAGCGCACCCCGGCATCGAACTTGATGCCGCGGAAGATCCGCACCGTCGCGTCGGCGAACACCGCGAGCTGCTCGTCGGTCGCGTTGGTCTGGTTGATGTAGCTGTCGTTGTTGTAGAGCGGTGCGCCGAACTCCTGCTCGATGCTCTCGCCGAACACCGGCTCGAACAGGGTGTTGGCGATCGGATCCTCGATCTGCTCCGAGCTGACCTGCGAGTTGCGCTGGTAGAACACGCCGCCGACATAGGTCAGCCGGGCGCCCGGATCGTTCGACTCGAGGCGGAGCTCCTGGGTGATGTTGCGCTGGTCGTTGGTCACCCGCGACGGCGAGACGTAGTACGGCAGCAACGGATTGATGCCGGTCGGCAGCAGCAACGGAGAGTACGGCGAGGACGGATCGAGCAGCGTATTATAGTACGACAGGTTGTAGATGGTGCCCTGGTATCCGGTCAGGTTGTCGCGGTGCAGATACGACGTCACCGAGATCAGCGAGACCGGGCCGGCATCGTACTTGACGTTGAGCGACGGCAGGTAGAAGCGGTCATTGTCGCGCAGGTATTCCGGCGCGTCGGTGCGGAAGACGCCGCGCGACGCATCCGACAGCCCCTCGAAATAGGCGTCGGTGTCGCTGTGGATGCGCTGCTGGTAGAGCATCGAGGGGGTGATCAGCAGCCCGTCGAACGGTGCCGCGGCGAGCGAACCCCGATAGACGTTGACATTGTCGACGTTGGTGTCGGTGTTGACGATGTCGTTGGTGCGGTAGTTGACGTGGTCGAGATAGCCGCCGTCGGTCTCGTGCGAGACGCTGATGCGAAAGCCGAGCTTGTCCCTGATGATCGGGCCGCCGACGGCGAGCCCGGCCTCGTAGGTGGGCGAGCCGTATTGCGAGCCGGCGACCTCGGAGCGCTCGTAGAGCGAGAACCGGTCCAGGCCAGGCTGCGGCGTGATGTAGCGCACCGTGCCGCCTTCCGAGCCGGACCCGAACAGCGTGCCCTGCGGCCCGCGCAGGATCTCGACGCGCGCGAGGTCGAACAAGTCGGGCAGCGAGTTCTCGGCGTTGAAGCCGAGATTGCGGATCTGCACCGGCGTGTCGTCGATATAGATGCCGGTGGTACCGGCGCCGGCCTCGGAGGAGATGCCGCGGATCGAGACGTTGTTGGTGGTCGGATCGAACGACACGCCGGGGGTGAAGCGCACCACGTCCTCGATGGTGCGCGCGCCCTTCTGGTCCAGGGTCTGCTGGCTGTAGGCGCTGACGCTGACCGGCACCCGGCTGATCGCAGAGGCCCGCCGCGTCGCGGTGACGACGATGTCCTCGCCGCGATGCGTGGCGGCGGGCTTCTCCTTGGTCTTGGTCTTGGCCGGGACCAAGACGGGCGCCCGGCGCGTGTCGAACGGCGTGTTCAGGGTCTGCGCCGAAGCGACGCCCCCGGATGCCGCAAGCAGCAGCGCCGCGACGCCTGCTTGCCCCAACGCGATCCGCCGGCTCGGCTGCATGCAGATCTCCCGATGTTGAAGAAACTTAGCGCCCGCCCCTCTCTTCCAAGAAGCGTGCCACTCCAAGAAGCGTGCCAGCCTGCGAACCGTTACGGGCGCACCGCTAACCGGTTGAGCGGGCGGACGATGCGGCTGCAACGTTTGCGATCGTGAACGTAATCAACAAGACGCTGCGAAGTGGCGGCGATGTCGCGGCACCGGCACGCGCCGCGGACTGCGCACCTTGCCGCCCATTTCGCCCATTGTTTCAGCACCGGCGCATCCATTGACGCCCGAGGCGGGATCGGCAAGCCTGCGTTCGGCCATCGCGGAGGCAACGGATTGAGCGAGCCCGCCGCATCTGCCGAGATCATGCGATTGCACCAGGTCAGCAAGAGCTATCGCGGCGCCGGCCTCGTCGTGCAGGAGCTCGATCTCGGCCTGCGCCAGGGCGAGTTCCTGACCCTGCTCGGACCGTCCGGTTGCGGCAAGAGCACGACCCTGCGCCTGATGGCCGGCCTCGAGCGTCCGGACCGCGGCCGCATCCTGCTGCACGGACGCGACATCACCGACGATCCCCCGAACCGCCGCCCGGTCAACACCGTGTTCCAGGATTACGCGCTGTTCCCGCATCTCACCGTGCGCGGCAATATCGGCTTCGGCCTGCGCGTGCAGCGCCGGCCGACGGCCGAGATCCGGCGGCGCGTCGACGCCATGCTCGCGCTGGTCGGGCTCGAGTCGCGCGCCGGCGTCCGGCCGGGGACGCGGTCGGGCGGGACGCATGGCTCGGGCTCCATCCCGGCGGGAGTCGGTCGCGTTCGGTCCGGGTCGGTACGGCTCAGGTGGGCCGCGTCGGGTCGTAGGGGAAGACCTCGACCGGGCCGACCTGCTCGTCATCCCTCACCAGGAGGGCTTCTCGACGCCCGGCAGCCCGGACAAGGAGGTCGTCGCGGTGCCGGTCGCAGGCCAACCCGTAGTTCTTCAGTTCTCGGAGCGGCCCGTGGCTCCAGGGGGCCGCGATCACGTACATCGGCGCTTCGAGGCAACCCGGCGAGGAACAGGCCGCCGCGTAACGAAAGGTCGTCTCGTCCATGCGAGAGTCCGCCTCACGTCGAGGGGCCGCCGGGCATCCACGCTCGCCATCTTACCCGATCCGGCCCGGCCGGGAAAGCGAAGTCGGCCCTGGCTCTTGGCCGTCCCCCGCCTTCACGAGTATTATCGTATCCGAGACGCCCGGCGAGAAGATGTGAGGCGATTGTTGGCGGCCCGAACACGGAAGAAGGGCGATGACGGCATCGGCCGGCCCGCATGCGTGGGCATCGACCTGGCTGGCGTGGAGCACCGC
>CAXUCM010000381.1:0-3535 GCA_964249315.1 uncultured Acetobacteraceae bacterium
TGACCACACCGCTTGAAGTGAATCAGAGATCAGAGAAAATTCACAGCCTCGGAGCCCCAACCTTCAGGCAGCCCGGACGTCCCTGACGAAGCTGCTGACCTCCTGCGACAGTATTTCCGCCTGACGCGACAGGTCTCCTGCGGCGCTGAGGACCTGGCTCGCTGCGGCGCCGGTATCGTTCGCCGCCTGGCTGACCCCGTCGATGTTGGAGGTGACCGTCTGCGTGCTCGTCGCGGTCTGCTGCACGTTGCGTGCGATCTCCGCGGTCGCGGCGCCCTGCTGCTCGACCGCGGCCGCGATCGTCGTCGCGATCGTGCCGACCTCGTCGATGACGGCGGCGATGCCGCGGATCGCCTCGACGGCTTCCTGGGTCGAGACCTGGACCTGACTGATCTGCGTGCCGATCTCTTCCGTGGCGCGCGCGGTCTGCTGCGCGAGGTTCTTCACCTCGGAGGCGACGACCGCGAAACCCTTGCCGGCATCGCCCGCGCGCGCCGCCTCGATGGTTGCGTTCAGGGCGAGCAGGTTGGTCTGGGCGGCGATCGACGTGATCAGGCTGACGACTTCACCGATCTTGTGGGCACCCTGCGCGAGGGCCTGGACCACGGCATCGGTGCGCCGGGCGTCTGATACCGCCCTGTTGCTGACCCGGGCGGACTGGCTGACCTGCTGGTTGATCTCGGTGATCGAGGACGACAGCTGTTCGGCAGCCGCGGCCACGGTCTGGACGCTCTGGCTGGCAAGGCTGGCGGCGGAGCTGACGTTCGCTGCCTGCTGGTTGGTCTGCGTCGCGGTGGAAGACATCGCCTGGGCGGTCGCCTCCATCTCGGTCGAGCCGGCGGCCAGCAGGGACACCATCTGGCCAACCTTCTGCTCGAAGGCCATCACGAGCGCCTCCAGGCGCATCGCGCGCTGTTCCTTGGCCCGGCGCTCCGTATCCTGTGCCGCCGCGAGCTCGTCGGCCTTGATCATGTTGTCCTTGAACACCTGGACCGCGCCGGCCATGGCGCCGATCTCGTCGCCGCGGCCGACCTCCGGAATGGCGACGGTGACGTCCTTCGCGGCGAGACGACCCATGGCACCGGTCATTGCGGTGAGAGGGTTGGAGATCGCGCGCACCAGGACGAGGCCGAGAAACGAAGTGAACAGCGCGGCAAGACCAAGTGCGCCGAGCGTCATCCACCAGGTCTGGGTATAGATCCGTGCCCCATGGTTGCCGGCATCGATGCCCTGCTTGCGATTGTATCTGAGGTCGTCGTCGAGCAGGCCGCTGATCTGGCTGAAGAGCGCGCCGGAATCGCCCTTGTAGAGGATTGCGGCCTTGGCGTTCTCGTTCTTCTCGGAGAAGGCAACGATCTGGTCGTGCAGGCCGAGATATCGAGGCCATAGTGCATCGATCTGGTTGAACCGTGCCCGCTCCTCGCCGGGATCGATCAGAGGTTCATAGTCCTTGCGAGCCTGCTCGACTTTCTCGCCCAGCACGGCGAGGCTCGCCTCCTCCGCGTTCATGTCCTGCGCACTGGTCGACATGATATGGCGCGCTTCCGTGGTGCGAAAATCACGCATGACCTGGCTGAGGCTGCTCAAGCCTTGCGTGCTGGGCAGCTCATTGTCCCGCACCTGGACGGCCGCGGCATTGATCGCGCCCATACGCTCCAGGGAGAAGGCACCGAGACCGAGCGTGATGCTCAGCACTCCAGCGAAGGCGACGTATATCTTCGTTCTGATGCTCATGTTTGAAAAACGCACGACGGAGCTCCAAAGGTCTTCAATCGTTTCGACTTCATATGAAATAGCGCATATCCGTTAATAGCCGACTAACTCTCGAGCGACGCCAGCGGTTCAGGTCCGGCCCGCCGCGCGCGCCGTGACGCGCGCCAGGCGATCGACGGCCGAGCGGAACGCGGCCTCGGTACGCGTCTCCCGCTTGAGCCCCGAGCCGGCGGTCGAAAGGAACGACGCGAAGCCGTCCGCACCGTCGAAGGCACTCAGGTCCGCGCCTTGCAGCATCGCCTCGCGGGCGCGTCGCGCGAGCAATGCGGCGAAGCTCTCATCGAGCCGGACCACGTGGGCGGCGGTGAGCTCGGCTTCGAGTTCCAGAAGTTCCGCACCGTGCGGGGTCGCATTGAGGATGTGGAAGAAGACGAGATCCTTGGCCAGCAAGGTGGCGGCGATGTTCCGCGAGAGCGGCGCATCGGCGATCCAGGCCGCCTGCGCCCGGGCCAGCGCCTCGTCGACCAGCGATGCCGCCAAGGCTGAGAAGAGCGCGCGCTTCTCGGCGAAGCGAAGATAGAGGGTCGCCCGCGCGATCCCCGCCTCGCGCGCGATGTCCGCCATGCTCGTGCGCTGGAAGCCGTGGCGACCGAACAGCGTCAGCGCTGCGGCAAGGACACGGGTCAGGCCAGGGTCGGACGAACTGGACATCAAATGGACAATATGTCTAGATCTTGTTCAAGCAAGGGAGCATCGTCATGGTCGGGTTTGAACGCGTGCTGGTGACCGGTGGATCGGGATACATCGCGAGCTTCTGTATCGCCCAGCTTCTCCGGGAGGGGACACGGGTGCGAACTACGATCCGCCATCGCGCGCGCGAGCCCGAGCTTCGTGCGGCGGTCGGCAAGCTCGTGCAGGCCGACGACAGGCTCGAGGTCGTGTTCGCCGACCTCGACGCCGATGCCGGCTGGCGGGATGCCTGCGCCGACTGCGCCGGGGTGCTGCACGTCGCCTCTCCAATCCCGTCGCGCAGTCCGAGGCACGACGATGAGCTGGTGCGGCCGGCGCGCGACGGCACGTTGCGGGTGCTCAAGGCGGCGCGCGCCGCCGGCGTGCGGCGGCTGGTCATGACCTCGTCCACCGCCGCGATCGCCTACGGCCGTGGCGGACGCTCGCAGCCGTTCACCGAGGCGGACTGGTCCGACCCGGACGACCGCAGCGACAGCTCCGCCTACGAACGGTCCAAGATGATCGCCGAGCGCGCCGCCTGGGACTGGCACGCACGTGAGGGCGATGCGCTGGAGCTGGTGACGGTCTGCCCGGGGGCGGTGCTCGGTCCGGTGCTCGGACGCGACTTTTCTGCCTCGATCGACATCGTCAAGCGCCTGATCGACGGTTCGCTGCCCGGCCTTCCGCATTTCGGCTGGCCGCTGGTCGACGTGCGCGACATCGCCGACCTGCATGTCCGGGCGTTGCGGGCGCCGGATGCCGCCGGCCAGCGCTTCATCGGGGCCGGCGCGTTCTTCTGGATGGCGGATGTGGCGAGGGTGCTGCGGGAACGGGTGCCCGAGCTGGCGGACCAGGTGCCGAGGCGCCGTCTGCCGAGTTGGCTCGTGCGGCTGTCCTCGGTGGTCGACCCGGTCGTGCGCGGCCGGCTGTTCGAGCTCGACAAGCAACGTCCGGTCTCCGCGGAAAAGGCCAGGCGCGTGCTCGGCTGGGTGCCGCGAAGCAACGACGACGCGATCGCCGGCGCCGCTCGGAGCCTGCTCGCCGAAGGTGTCGTCACGCTCGCTGCGGCCTGATCCACTGAGGATAGAGGCTG
>CAXUCM010000382.1:0-3532 GCA_964249315.1 uncultured Acetobacteraceae bacterium
GGCGCGCGCGGGGGCTGGGCGGGGGGCGCGGGCGCGGCGCCGGGCAGGGCCGGCCGCCGCCGGCGGCGGCGCCGACTGACGATGCCCTCGTCCAGGCCGCCCATGCCGGTCGGCAGGCGCTGGCGATCGGCCGGCCGGAGCAGGCGGTGACGCAATACGCACGCGCCCTGACGCTCGCCCTCGCCCGCAACGATGCCGCCGCGATCGGTGATTGCGGCTACGACCTGGCGGTGGCGCAGCTCGCCGCGGACGATCCCGCCGCGGCACGCGACACGGTGCTGCGGACGCGGGCGGCGCTGCGTCCGCGCGGTGCGGCGGGGTTCGCCGAGCTGGACCTGGTGCAGGCGGCGGCGCTGCATCGCCTCGGCGAGGACGGCGAGGCGGACGCGCTGGCGGCGGCGGCGCAATCCTATGCCGCGGATCCCGCGACGGTGGTGCAGGCCAGCAGCCTGCGCGGCGCGATCGCCGCGGCACGTGGCGACCAGGCCGGAGTGGCGGCAGCGCTTGCGGTCCTCGGCGCACCGAAGGCGCCGGATCCGGACTGGCAGGCGGCGCAGGCGCTGCTGACCGCGCGGCTGCAGTTGCTGCGCGGCGCCTGGCCGCAGGCGGCAGCCTCGGCACGGACGGCCGCCGGCATCGAGCGGCGGCAGGTGCATTACCGCGAGATGGCGCAAGCCCTGGCACTCGCCGCGCGGGCGAGCCGGGCCGGCGGCGACGCCGTCGGTGCGGCCGACCTCTACCTGCAGGCCGGGCAGAGTGCGGCCGCACGCGGCGATGCAGCACTCGCGCGGCAGTGGCTCGGGGAGGCGATGCAGCCCGGCGCCGAGATCGCGACGCAGCTTGCCGCGCGGGATGCATTGGCCCGGCTGCATGGACGCTGAGACATCAGGGTCCAGGTTGGGGCTCCGCCCCAAACCTTGCCAAAGGCTCGCCCTTGGACACCTTTTCGAAGCAGACGGAGTTCCTGGGATGGAGGCCTTGCCGCTTGACGTCCTCCTGGTCCGCTGGCTCGAACTGACCCGTGAGATCCTGCCCGGGATGGCCGCCAGGCAAGCCTGGCCGATCCGGCTGGACCACTGCTTCATGCGCGTCTGCCTGGACACTGCCCTCGGTGCGCGCTGGGATACGATCGTGCGTCGCCCGGCGATCCGACACCTGAACCGGACGCAGATGGCGCAGGCCGTGGCGCAGGCCGAACGGATCGTCGAGGACCCCGCTCTGCTTCCCGAGCTGAACCGGATCAGCCTGCGGCTGCGCGGAAAATCCTGATCCGCCTCGGCTGTCCAGGGGTGAAACCCCGGGCCTCGAACCGTCAGCCGCCGCGCACGATGCGCCATGCCTCGGCGATCGCCTCGGGCAGACCGTAGAGGTCCAGCGCCGTGATCAGGATCGCGCTGCCCCATCCGGCAACGAGCAGGAACCATCCGCTGCGCCAGGGCCCCATGAACCTGCCGCGGCCGGTGAAATGCAGCAGCGGGAACATCGCGAACGGAAGCTGCAGCGCCAGCACCACCTGGCTCAGCACGAGCAGGTCGTTGACGCTGCCCTGGCCGCGCAGGCCGATGACCAGCACCGCCGGCACGATCGCCAGCAGCCGCGTGACCAGGCGGCGCAGCCAGGGGGAGAGGCGCCAGCGCAGGAAGCCTTCCATGACCACCTGGCCGGCCAGGGTGCCGGTGATCGTGCTCGACTGCCCGCTGGCGAGCAGGGCGATCGCGAACAGGCCGGAGGCGGCGCCGACGCCGAGCAGCGGCGCCAGCGTCAGGAAGGCGATGCGGATCCAGTCGGTGTCGGCGTCGAACCGGTAGAACTGACCGCCGACCACCGCGCCGTCGCGGCCGTAGAACACCATCGCCGCCAGCACCAGGATCGCGGCGTTGACGAAGAAGGCGACGCCGAGTGCGAATACGGTATCGAGGGTGTTGAAGCGCAGCGCGCGCCGGATCGCCATGGGTTCGCGGTCCAGCCGCCGGCTCTGCACCAGGGCGGAGTGCAGATACAGGTTGTGCGGCATCACCGTCGCCCCGATGATGCCGATCGCCACCGCCGCCATGCCGGCATGCGGCAGGCCCGGATGGATCAGCGCGCGCCCGAGCTCGGCCGGGCTCGGCCCGGTCTGCGGCAGCACGAACAGCTCGATGCAGAAGCAGCCGCCGATCGTTGCCACCATGACCGCGACGACGGCCTCGATCCAGCGCATGCCGACCCGCTGCAGCGCCAGCAGCAGGAACACGTCGCACGCGGTGATCAGCACGGCGAGCAGCATGGGGATGTGGAACAGCAGGTTGATCGCCAGCGCGCTGCCGAGCAGTTCGGCCAGGTCGCAGGCGGCGATGGCGACCTCGCAGAGCAGCCAGTTCGGCAGACGGGTCCAGCGCGGGTAGTGCTCGCGACAGCATTGCGCCAGGTCGCGCCCGGTGGCGACGCCCAGCCGCGCGGCGAGCACCTGCAGCACGATCGCCATCAGGCTGGCCGCCGCCACCACCCAGAGCAGGCCGTAGCGGAACTGCGCACCGCCCTGCAGGTCGGTGCCCCAGTTGCCGGGATCCATGTAGCCGACGCTGACCAGCAGCGACGGACCGGCAAAAGCGCGCCAGTTGCGGAACAGGCCGGCCGTCTGCGGCACCGGCACCGTACCGTGCAGCCCTTGCAGCGAGACCGGTTCCAGAGGGCGCCCCGCCTCACCCCGGCCGAACTGAACTTCATCCATGAGGTATCAAGTTTTTGAGCACTCAAAATCCGGTGTTTGTCAGACCAGTCGCGCAGAGTCAACGATGGTCCGCCGCGCCCGGCTGGCTTATGCAACGAGCCGGCATGGGGGCGTATCGTGGCGAGCAGCACCGTCGAGGACTACCTGAAGCAGCTGTACCTGCACGAGCATGCCGGCACGGCAGCCGGACCGGTGGCGACCGGGCAGCTCGCCGACGCGATGAGCGTGACCCCGGGCACGGCGACGTCGATGCTGAAGGCGCTGGCCAATTCCGGACTGGTGGAATACGAGGCCCGGCGCGGTGCGAGGCTGACGGCATCGGGCGAACAGCTCGCCCTGCACGTGCTGCGCCGCCATCGGCTGATGGAGCTGTTCCTGGTCCGCGTGCTCAAGCTCGACTGGTCGGTGGTGCATGACGAAGCCGAGCTGCTCGAACATGCCGTCTCGGACCGCGTGATAGAAGCCATCGACACGCTGCTCGGCCATCCGACGGCGGATCCGCACGGCGATCCGATCCCCGGTCAGGCCGGCCATGTCGAGGGGGCCAACCGCGTCAGCCTGGCGGACTGCCCGGTCGGCACGCCGTTGCGGGTCAGCCGCATCCTGAACCAGGACCTGGATTTCCTGCGCTTCGTCGAACGGCTCGGATTGATGCCGGGTGCGGCGGTGACGGTGCAGAGCCGCGAGCGGGTCAGCGACGCGGTCGTGGTGTCCTCGCCGGAGGCGACGTCGGTCTCGATGGGGTCAGGCGCCGCCGCCAAGATCCTGGTGCAGCCGGACGAGGGGTAATCAGCCTTGTACTGGACCCGTCAAGGCCAGGGC
>CAXUCM010000383.1:0-849 GCA_964249315.1 uncultured Acetobacteraceae bacterium
CATGCTGCCGGTCAGGATCACCCGCTCGAGCGCCACCGCCGCCTGGTCGGCCAGCGCCTCGAGCGCCTGCAGCGCCGGCGCCGGCAGGCGCGCGCCCGGGCGCACTCCGAGCAGGCCGAGCAGCTGTGGCGCCGCGTCCTCGCCGGCCGCATCCTGCCGCCTGCGCGCGATCCGGATCGGCAGGAAGCGCCAGGGCGAGGCGGGCAGGGTGGCGGTGAAGCTCCCGGCCGCCTCGCCGCGGCGGAAGGCCCAGTGCGCCGCTGCCCAGCTGCCCTCGTCGAGCGTATCGGCGGCGGGTTCGGCGGCGCGAATGTCGAGCGTGTCCTCCCCGCCGGTGAGCAGCATGGCACAGCCGCCGATCGGGGCGGCGTGCCGCACGATCTCCTCGTACAGCGCCGCCTCGCTGCCCGGGCCGCCGAGGGCACGGCTGAAGGCGCCGACCTGGCGCAGGCCCTCGATGCGCGACTGCGCCGAACGCGCCGCCTCGTGCAGGCGGCTGGCCATCAGGCCGGTGCTGATCGCGACCCCGCCGAACACCAGCAACGCCACCACGTCGCGCGGCTGCTCGATGCTGAAGCGATACAGCGGCGGGATGAAGAAGTAGTTCCAGCACAGGAAGCCGAGCGTCGCCGACAGCAGCGCGGCGCGCAGCCCGTACAGCGTCGCCGAGGCGACCGCCACCGCCAGGAACAGCATGCCGAGCGCCTCGTGCTCGAGCCAGCGCGAGAACGCCTCGCCGGTGACCACGACGATCGCCACCAGCGCGGCCGGCACCGCCCAGCCCAGCCAGCCTGGGGCCGAGCGATCGGCGCTCGCGGGTCGGTCCCGCGCCGGGGCGGAGGCGGGAAC
>CAXUCM010000383.1:859-3516 GCA_964249315.1 uncultured Acetobacteraceae bacterium
GCGCGTAGTCCGGCGCGCGTCGGAGCAAGGTGGCGGCCAGGCTGCGGCCGGCGAGGCGACGCGCCCAGGCGCGCCGGCCGGCGCCGCGGCCGATGACGATCTGGGTGACGTTGCGCTGTCCCGCCACCTCCAGCGTGATGGCGACAATGTCGGCGCCGGCGCGGCTCAGCGTGGCGGCACCCAGGTCGGTCGCCAGCGCCAGCGCCGCGCGCGTGCCTGCCTCGGTGGCGCCCGGGATCTCCACATGCAGCACCAGCAGCGGCGCGTGCAGGGCGTCGGCGAGCTGCTTGGCGTGGCGCACCACGACCTCGCCGGAAGCCGGTTCGATCAGCGCCAGCACGCGCTCGCCCGCCGGCCACGGCCCGGCGATGGTGTGCAGGCGCATGTAGTCGAGCACGTTGGCATCGACATGCTGGGCGGCCCGGCGCAGCGCGATCTCTCGCAGGGCGGCGAGGTTGCCTTCGCGGAAGAAGCCCTCCAGCGCCCGCGTCGCCAGGTCGGCGCGGTAGATGCGGCCTTCGCGCAGGCGGGCGCGCAGCTCCCGCGGCGGCAGGTCGACCAGCTCGATCTCGGAGGCCTGCTCGAGCACGCTGTCGGGCAGGGTCTCGGTCACCCGGATGCCGGTGATGCGCGCCACCGCGTCGTTCAGGCTTTCCAGATGCTGCACGTTGAGCGTGGCCCAGACCGGGATGCCGGCGGCGAGCAGCTCGGCCACGTCCTCCCAGCGCTTGCGATGCCGGCTGCCCTCGACGTTGGTGTGGGCGAGCTCGTCGACCAGCAGCAGCGCCGGGCGTCGGGCGAGCGCGGCGTCGAGGTCGAACTCCTCGAGCGTCTGGGTGCCGTTCGGCCCGGCATAGACCATCGCGCGTCGCGGCAGCACGGCCAGATCGCCGACCTGCTGCTCGGTCTCGCGCCGGCCATGCGTCTCGATGATCCCGGCGACGACGTCGAGGCCGGCCTGCTGCCGCCGCCGTGCCTGCGCCAGCATCTCGAAGGTCTTGCCGACGCCGGGTGCGGCGCCGAGGAAGATCTTCAGCGACGGCCGCCCCTCGCGGCTCGCTGCCGCGACCAGGGCATCCGGATCCGGTCTGCTGGGTTCGGCCGACATCGCGCCAGCATAGGCGATTTCGCGGCGGTCGACAGGCCAGGGCGCTGCCCTGGACCCGCTCAAGGCTCAGCCTTGAGAATCCTTCTGTTTTGCAGGGGGTCGCAAAACTGGGATGCTGCCCGCGCAATCGAAAGACCGAGCCGCATGCATCCGATCCGACCCGGGCCTCCCATGCCGGTCTGCTATCCCGGCCGCGATCTTGAGCTCTCCACCTACCTCTCCCGCCTGCACGACCGCACCGTGCACCATCTCAGCGCCTCGGAGTGCGAGACGATCGGGCTGGTCGAGCTGCTCGCCCTGGCCGACGAGGCCGACGCACGCCGATGGGCGACGCTGCGGCTCGGCTACGCCGATCCGATCGGCGCCATCTGGCTGCGCGAGGCCGCGGCGGCCGGCTACCGGAGCGTCACCGCTTCCGGGCTGGTCTGTTTCGCCGGGGCGCAGGAGGCGCTGTTCGCCGCGCTGCACGCGCTGCTGTCCCCGGAGGATCACGCCGTCATCGTGCTGCCGAGCTACCAGTCGATGGAGACGCTCGCGCTCAGCCTCTGCGAGGTCTCCGGCGTCGCCCTCGACGCCGCCGCCGGCTGGTCGCTCGACCTCGATGCCGTCGCCGACGCGATCCGGCCGAACACGCGCGTGCTGATCATCAACTTCCCGAACAACCCGACCGGCAGGCAGCTCGAGGCGGACCGCTTCGATGCGCTGGTGGCGCTGTGCCGAAGCCGCGGCATCTGGCTGCTCAGCGACGAGGTGTATCGCGGCACCGAGTGCAGCGGCACGCATCGCCTGCCCTGTGCCGTCGACGCCTACGAGCGCGGCATCTCGATCGGCGCCACCTCCAAGGCATACGGGCTTGCCGGATTGCGCGTCGGCTGGATCGCCTGCCGCGAGGCCGTCCTGCTCGACCGGGCGACCCGGATCCGTCGCTACCTCTCGACCTGCAGTGCCGGCCCGAGCGAGGTGCTGGCCTGCATCGCGCTGAAGGCATCGGACTCGATCATCGCCCGCAACCGCGCTGCCGCCGCGGCCAATCTCGCGCTCCTGCTCGACTTTTTCGGCCGCCATCCGGACCGGTTCGCCTGCCGGGCGCCGGACGGCGGCGTGGTCTGCTACCCCAGCTACAAGGCCGCCGAAGGGGTCGAGCCATTCGTCGACCGGATGGCCGCGACCGCCGGCGTCCTGCTGCTGCCCGCCCGCGTGTTCCGCTCGGAACTGCTTGCCCTGCCGGCGGATCATTTCCGCATCGGCTTCGGCGGTGCGGGTTTCAGCGCGGGCCTCGAGGCGATGGAGCGCGCGCTGGGTTGACCCGGGGCCGGACTTCACCTGACGCTTCGCGGCTCCGTTGCCGTGAAGCGAAGATACCATGCGAGCGGCAGGGGCCGGCCATGCAGTCGGCGTTGCACGGCGGTGGCTGGGCTGAGCAACACGAAGCGATGCGGCAAACCGGTCCATCCCGTCCCAGCCTGAACTCGGTCGGTCGATCTATCGCCGCGGCCCGATCGCCAAGGACCGCAACCTATAGAAACCGCAGAAGGATTCTCAAGGCTGA
>CAXUCM010000384.1:0-275 GCA_964249315.1 uncultured Acetobacteraceae bacterium
ACCAGCGCGGTCCGGGCGGTAAATGGTAGGACGGGGCCCGTGCCGACGCGCCAGCAGCCTGTGCCGGACAGGACGAAATGGATCGTGATCGCGTCGAACGCCGAGTACGCCAGGCCCCAGCCATGCTGGATCTGACACACGGAGCATGCATGCAGCCGGACCGTCAGGGTGGCCAGAAGTCGGTCGAGCGCATCGGCTGCCATGGCTCCCGACTTACGGAAGGTGCCGCAGGCCGTCCAGGGCATCCCTGGGGGTTGAAGGTTTGGGGGGGGCCC
>CAXUCM010000384.1:285-3513 GCA_964249315.1 uncultured Acetobacteraceae bacterium
CTCCGCCCCAAACCCCGCCAAAGGCTCGCCTTTGGAATCCTCTAAAGAGCCCTGGCCTTGCTTCCTAGAGCTCCGCCGCAAGCGCCCGGACCCGAAGTGCCGCGCGCAGGCTGGCGCGTGCCGCGGGCAGGCTCTGGGCGTAGTCGTCCGCCGCCAGGGTGAGCGCCTGCGCGGAGAGCGCGTGGTTCATCTCCCAGTCCGCCCAGCGACTCTGCTTGGCGAGCGCGAAGACCAGCATGCGGCCGACGCGCGCCACCATCGACTGCTCGGCGGCGACCTGTGCGGCATGTCGCACCGTCTCGTGGTCCTCGGCCCAGGCGAACTCCCGTTCGAGCGTCAACTGCATCGCCGGCACCGCCGGGTAGAGGCAGTTGACGAACAGCTGGTGCGTCTCGCCGTAGTAGCGCGCGCCCCGCTCGGCGACGCCGCGCGCCTGGGTGTCGGCCTCGTCGCGCAGCAGGATGATCTGCGGCGCCGGCTCGTAGTCGAACGCCGGTGCCGTCGCGTCGCGCACCATCTCCGCGGGCGCTCCCGGCTGGTCCGGCGCCTCCTGGCCCGCCTCCGGATCGCCAGAGGGGTCCTCGGCCGGTTCGAGCGGGCGGGCCGGGGCGGTGACTTCGCGCAGGCGCCGGGACACGCGCAGCTCGCGCAGCAGCTGCTCCAGGCTGGCGGTGATCTCCTCGGAGACCACCCCGTCCGGCGCATGCTGCTGGATCAGCGCGACCAGCCAGGCCGGGCGGTTGCGATGGATCTCGCCGGCGAACTGGCGCAGCAGCAGCTGTCCCTGCAGCCCGTCGCGCCGGTGCAGGAACTGCCGGTAGCCGTCCGGCAGCACCGGATAGCCGTCCGGGAACTCGACCAGCACGGTGATGTTGCGGCCCAGGAACGGGATCCCGTAGACCGGCCCGTCATGCAGCCAGTGCTGGTGCCAGCACAGATCGTAGATCTCGTCCTTGTGCACCAGCCCGGCGAAGCCGTGCACGACATACGGCGCGCCGCTCGCGGCCCGGGTACGGCCGGGATCGGCCGGATCCGGAGCGTCGTAGATGTAGTGGATGGCGACGCCGTCCGCGATCCGCACGGTCTCGTGGCGGGTGTAGCAGCCGTCGAGCCGTTCGCCGATGGAGCGGAAGCGGTAGCGCGCCCCGGACAGGTTGGCGCGCGCCGCGAGGATCAGCGCGACGTCGTCGGGCAGACGGAAGAACTTCTTGTGCAGCTCCTCGGCGAGCCAGTGCGGCGCCATCGGCGGCTGGCTGTCGTACGGGTCCGCCAGCGTGTCCTGCCCGGCATGGTTGCCGAGCAGGACGACCTCGGTCCAGTCCTGCGACGAACCGCGTCCTTCCGCGATCGCGTCCGCGGTGACGTCGAGCACGTCGTGCAGCTGCTCCGAGCCGGGCAGCTCGCGACGCAGCCGACCGTAGACGCCGTCGCGCTGGCCGATCATCACCTCGCAGACGCGGCCCGCGTGACAGGACCGGTAGCGCATGCCGAGGCGGTTCGACGGCAGCGAGGCGACCTTGGCACCCATGCCGAAATTCCGTTCGAGACTGTTCTGTTTTCGTATCGATGAGGCGATGTCGCACATCCGGAACAGCTCGTCCGGGTTCATGCCTCGCCCGGTATTGAAGATCGAGAGTTTCGGCGTGCCGTCGATATCGGTCGCGTCGATCTCGACCAGCCGTTCGCCGGGCGCCGCGGTCAGCGCCGCCTCGATCGCGTTGCGCACGAGCTCGCGCAGCATCATCGATTTCGGACAGCGATCGATCATGCTGGTGACGAGGAAGTTCTCGTCGCCGACGCGAAGCTGGGTGATCTGCGCGGTCACCGCCGGCCTGCCGCCGGGTCAGGCCGGCTCGAAGAGCGGCAACTGTTTCATCTCCGGCACGGTCACGATCCCCTTGTCGGTGATCCGTATAGCAGGAATCACCGAAAGCGGAATGAGATTGAAGCCCATGTAGGGCAGCCTGCAGCCGGCCTGTCGCCAGGCCTGCTTCAGCGCTGCCGTCTGCGCCGCCACCTCGCCGGCGCGCAGGTCCGACAGCAGCCCCGCCACCGGCAGCCGCACGACGGCCTGCACGACGCCGGCCTGCACCACCACGACGCCGCCGCCGTGGGAGCGGATCGTCTCGACCGCGAGTCGCATGTCGGCTTCGTTGCTGCCGGCGACGATGAGGTTGTGGGCGTCGTGCCCGACCGAGCTCGCCACCGCGCCGTCGCGCAGCCCGAAGCCGCGCAGCAGCCCGTGCGCGACGCCGCCGCCACGGCCGTGTCGCTCCAGGATCGTGACGAAGCAGAGATCATGACGACGCAGCACGGTGTCCCAGTCCGGCTCGGCGCCGAGCGCGATCACCTCGTGATGCAGCGCGATGTCGGCCGGATCGCGTACCGCGATCACGTGGGCGCGGCAGGCGCTCGCGGGCAGCGGCGGCGTCAGCGGTGCTGCGGCGGGGATCGACACGGTGCGGTAGGCCGCATCGGGATAGCGGTAGCGCGACGCGCCGAGCTGCCGGTCGAGCGCCGGCGTGACCGCGCCGTCCTCGACCACCAGCGTGCCGCCGTACCAGGTGTTGCGCACCGCCAGCGCGTCGTCGAGCAGCACCAGGTCGGCACGCCGGCCGCCGCCGAGGCCGCCGATCTCGCCGTCCATGCCGAAGCGGGTGGCGGGATGCAGCGAGCCCATGCCCCAGGCGGTCTCCAAACGGATCCCGGCGGCGATCGCCTGACGCACCACCCAGTCCTGGCCGAACAGGAACAGGTCGTCGGCGTCGCGGTCGTCGGTGCAGACGCAGACCCGGTGCGGGCTGACCCCGAGCTCGGGGACGGCGCGGATCGCCGCCGGCAGGCTGTGCCAGGGCGTGCCGGGCGGGCCGCCGCGCAGGAACACCCAGATCCCGGCCTCGATCAGGTCGGCGGCGATCTCGCGGGTCACCGCCTCGTGGGTGTCGGTGACGCCGCTGGCGACGTACGCGGCGACGAACTCGCGGCCGTAGACGTGGCCGCTGACCGGACGGCCGCGGCGCAGCGCCTCGGCGATCACCGCGTGGCTGCGCGCGTCGCCGGCGCAGACCTGCACGAAATCCATCTTCTCGCCCAGCGCCACCGCTTCCGGCCAGCGATCGAACAGGCCGCCGATCCGCTCGGGCGTGAGGTCGCCGCCGGCGGTCTCGAACTGCGGCGAGGTGGCCGGCCCCGGGCGCGGGCCGGTGTGGGCGACGGTGGGCGGGGCGG
>CAXUCM010000385.1:0-3485 GCA_964249315.1 uncultured Acetobacteraceae bacterium
GTCGATTGGCGTGGGTCATGGAGGTCCCCGGTTCTGGGAGAGGCATTGCATGGCGCAAGTGCGGCGTTGAAATGCCGGTTGCAGAATCGTCCTTAGCATGCACGACCCAGCGCGTCGCGGGTCAAACTTCATCTATCTTGCCAAGTTTCTTTTGGATGTCGCCCAAATTACAACACAATGCGGCTCTACGCGCGAAATGAACGGCAGAGCGGCAGAACAGATTGTTCGTCGCGGATCATGCCGCGTCGGTATCGGCGCGGCGCTCGGCGCGCTTGCGCTGGTTCGGATCCAGGTAGCGCTTGCGCAGCCGGATCGCGGCCGGCGTCACCTCGACCAGCTCGTCATCCTCGATATAGGCGATCGCCTGCTCCAGCGACATCCGGCGCGGCGGGGTCAGCAGCATCGCCTCGTCCTTGCCGGCGGCGCGTATGTTGGTGAGCTTCTTCTCCTTGATCGGATTGATCTCCAGGTCCGAGCCGCGGGAATGCTCGCCCAGGATCATGCCGACATAGACCTTCTCGCCCGGACCCACGAACAGCGCGCCGCGTTCCTGCAGGTACCACAGCGCATACTGCACCGCGACGCCGTCCTCCGAGGAGATCAGCGAGCCGTTGCGCCGTCCCTCGATCGCACCGGCCCAGGGCTGATAGCCGTGGAACAGCCGGTTCATGATGCCGGTGCCGCGCGTGTCGGTGAGGAACTCGCCGTGATAGCCGATCAGGCCGCGCGAGGGGATCAGGAAGGTCAGCCGCACCTTGCCGCCGCCGGACGGACGCATGTCCTGCATCTGCCCGCGTCGCTGGCTCATCTTCTCGACGACGACGCCGGAATAGGCCTCGTCGACGTCGACCAGCGCCTCCTCGAACGGCTCCTCGCGCTCGCCGGTGGCCTCATCCACGCGCGTCAGCACGCGCGGCCGGCCGATGCTGAGCTCGAAGCCCTCGCGTCGCATCGTCTCGATCAGCACGCCGAGCTGCAGCTCGCCGCGTCCGGCGACCTCGAACGCCTCGCTCTCGGGGCTCTCGGACACCCGGATGGCGGCGTTGCCCTCGGTCTCGCGCAGCAGCCGGTCGCGGATCTGCCGCGACGTCACCTTCTTGCCGTCGCGGCCGCCGAGCGGGCCGTCATTGAGCCGGAAGGTCATGGTCAGGGTGGGCGGATCGATCGGCGTCGCCGGCAGGGCGACGCTGACCTCCGGCGAGGCGATCGTCTCCGGGATGGTCGCCTCGGATAGGCCGGCGATGGCGATGATGTCGCCGGTGCCGGCCTCCTCGACGGCGACCCGTTCCAGGCCGCGGAACGTCAGCAGCTTGGTCAGCCGCCCGGTCTCGACCACCGAGCCGTCGGAGCGCAGCACGCGCACCGGCATGTTCAGCCTGGCGCGGCCCTGCTCGATGCGTCCGGTCAGCACCCGGCCGAGGAAGTTGTCGTATTCCAGGATCGAGGCGACCATCGCGAACGGCGCCTCGCCGTCGAGGTCCGGCGCCGGAACGTGGCTGACCACCAGGTCGTACAGCGCGGAGAGGTCCTGGCGCGGTCCCTCCAGCGTGGTGTCGGCCCAGCCCTGCCGGCCGGAGGCGTAGAGCATCGGGAAGTCGAGCTGGTCGTCGTCGGCGCCGAGAGCGGCGAACAGGTCGAACACCTCGGTATGCACCTCGTCCGGCCTGGCATCGGAGCGGTCGACCTTGTTGACCACCACGATCGGGCGGATGCCGCGCGCGAGCGCCTTGCCGACCACGAACTTGGTCTGCGGCAGCGCGCCCTCGGCGGCATCGACCAGCACGATGGCGCCGTCCACCATGTTCAGGATCTGCTCGACCTCGCCGCCGAAATCGGCGTGGCCGGGCGTGTCGATGATGTTGATGCGCACGCCCTTCCATTCCACGCTGGTGCACTTGGCCAGGATGGTGATGCCGCGCTCGCGCTCGAGATCGTTGCGGTCCATCGCCCGCTCGGCCACCTGCTGGTTCTCGCGGAACGTTCCGGACTGCCGGAGCAACTGGTCGACCAGCGTGGTCTTGCCATGATCGACATGGGCGATGATGGCGATGTTGCGGATTTGCATGGGGCTCGACCCGGCTTTCTTCGACGCGCGAACGACCGGCAGGCCGTTCCCCCGGGTGCGTGGCTCGGCTAGATAAGGGTGCAGCGCAAAATTTGCACGCTTTAACTTCAGATCCCGGCGAGCGCGCGCAGGTCGGCGACCGGGCGCGCGCCGTAATGCGAGATCACCTCGGCGGCCGCGACCGCGCCGATGCGGCCGCATTCGGCGAGCGGACGACCCGCGGTGAGGCCGGCGAGGAACCCCGCCGCGTAGGCGTCGCCGGCGCCGGTGCTGTCGACCACCTGCACCGGTGCCGCGGCCACCGCGATCCGCTCGGCGCCGGCGACGACCACGCTGCCTGCCTCGCCGCGGGTCAGCACGGCAATGCCGACCTCCTCGCCGGCGCGCCGCGCGGCGGCGTCGAAATCGTCGGTCTGGTACAGCGAGAGGATCTCGTCGCGGTTGGCGAACAGGATGTCGACGCCGCCCGCCACCAGGTCGCGGAAGGCGTCGCGATGCCGGCCGACGCAGAACGGGTCCGACAGGCTCAACGCCACGCGACGGCCGGCGGCGCGCGCGAGTCCGGCCGCGCGCCGGAACGCGCGCTGCGCCTCGGGCGGGTCGAACAGGTAGCCCTCGAGGTAGGTGATCCGCGCCGACTGCACGATCCCGGGCAGCACGTCGGCCTCGCCGAACGCGGTGCAGGCGCCGAGATAGGTGCTCATGGTGCGATGGCCGTCCGGCGTCACCAGGATGATGCAGCGCGCGGTGGCGCGTCCCTGCAGCGCCTCGCCGGCGAGCGGCGTCGAGGGAAAGGCGATGCCGGCGGCCTCGATGTCGCTGCGGAAATGCCGGCCGGCGGCGTCGTCGGCGACCTTGCCGAGATAGCCGACCCGCGCGCCGAGCTGCTGCGCGACGACGCAGCTGTTGGCGAGCGAGCCGCCGCTGGTCTGCTGCACCGGCGTGATCCGCTCGGTGAGCGCTGCAGCCTGCGCCACGTCGATCAGCGTCATGCTGCCCGGCACCAGGCCCTGGAGCTCGGGGAAGCCGGCCGGCACCGGCGCCAGCACGTCGACGATGGCATTGCCGATGCCGCAGATATCCAGGGTCGGTTCGGATGCCATCGTGCCTGCCTTCCTCGATCTGTCGGCGAGCGCCTAACACTCCGCCCGCGGATCGGGCAAGGACGCCTTCGCTCTTGTAGCATCCGCGACGCGCGTGTTAGGCGGCTATCACCCGGCGGGAGCCGCATCGCCGCAACGACCTAGAAACGATCAGGACGAGGGTGCCGTGTTCAAGCGACGCAAGCCAGACGAGGTCGTCCCCCAGAGCCCTCTCAACGCTCCGCTCGACGCCCGGGCCGTGACCGACCCGGTGCCGCCGCGACAAGGCTGCGGCGAGCTCGGCGTGCCGCCGTTCCGCCCGGCACCGCCCGCCGCCC
>CAXUCM010000386.1:0-3472 GCA_964249315.1 uncultured Acetobacteraceae bacterium
CGTCTCGACTGTCTCACACACACCCAGACAGGATTGCTTCACAGCCTCTCTGCCCATCGATCCGCGCCTTGAGCGGGTCCAGGGCAGAGCCCTGGCCTTGGAGGGCGATGATGTCGCGCTCATGCGACCTGACGTTCGACTCCCATGACCATGCGATCTTCTAGCCGCCTGGCGGACAGGAGGAGGTTGCTTTCTGGTCCGGCGCGGTTCGGGTTCTACACTCCCGACCGGTTACGGATCAGGCTGGACACGTTGGCCGGGTAGGAACGTGGAGTGGCTCAGAAAGCGATCATGGCTGTTCTTCGCGAGAGGGGCGGCGGGGTTTTCTTGGAGGAGTTGGAGCTGGAGCCTCCGGGTCCCGGCGAGGCTCTGGTCGAGATCCATTCGAGCGGCATTTGCGGGACGGACCTGCACTACCTCGATCTGGAACGGCCGCTACCCTATCCGCTGGTCTGCGGTCATGAGGGTGCCGGCATCGTTCGCGCGGTCGGCCCGGGAGTGCTGCACGTCAAGGTCGGCGACCATGTCGTCCTCTCCATGGCTCACTGCCAGGTCTGTGCCCGCTGTCTTTCCGGCCAGCCGTTCTACTGCGATCGTACGTTCGGCCTGAACTTCTCGTTCCGGCGAGCCGATGGCACCACGCCGGCCCGTCGCGGGGAAGAAGCCGTCAACACGCGTTTCTTCGGTCAATCCTCGTTCGCCACCCATACCATCGCCGACGCGACGAGCCTGATCCCCATCCCGGAAGGCTTCGACCTGCACCTCGCCGGGCCGCTTGGTTGCGGCATACAGACGGGGGCGGGCGCCGTGATCAACGTCATGCGGCCGCTGCCAGGCGACTCGCTCGTCGTGTTCGGTGCGGGCGCCGTGGGCCTCTCGGCGATCATGGCAGCCGGACTTACCGGTGCATGGCCCATCATCGCCGTCGACCTGCTGCCGCAACGTCTCGCCTTGGCGCAGAGCCTCGGAGCCTCGCACGTGATCAATCCCGCCCTGGTGGATGATGTCGGCGTCGCGATCCGGGCCATGGCGCCGCGTCTGGATTTTGCGATGGAAGCCACTTCGAATCCTGGCGCGCTCGCGCAGGCCTTCGAGGCGCTCGGTCCATCGGGAACCATGGTTTCGGTCGGCGTTCATGGTGGCGTCATGTCGCTGGACGTGTTCGGCCTGCTCGGCGGCAAGAAGCTGAAGATGGTTCGCATGGGCGACGGATCAGCACGCCTCAACATAGAACGCCTCATCAAGCTGCAGCAGCGCGGTATGTTTCCGTTCGAACGCCTCATCAGCCGCTACCCGTTCGAGCAGATCGACCAAGCGCTTGCCGATATGAGGTCGGGCAAGGTCATCAAGCCGGTGCTCGTCATGAAAGCTTCGGACGCATGAGAAACTCTTCGTCTCGAAGGGAAGCTTCAAAGCTAAGCGTCGACCGGTCTAAACAAACTTACACACCGCTATACAACTACCCTATAAAATCATTGGACATTGAAAGATCGAATCAAACCATCTCCACCTCATGAAGTCCTGACTTTCTGCAGGTAGCGGTAGTTCGTCAGGGGTACGAGATGCCCTGGCTCCGCGATCAGGCGCTTCCAGGCACCACAGCAGCCATCCTGGATGGCGTCAAAATTGGCGAACAGTCGGTGCGAGAGGAAGCGCTCGCGCAGGTGGAGCCAGACCCGCTTGACTGGGTTCAGCTCCAGGCTGCAGGTGGAGCAGGCTGACGGTGACCGGGACCATGATGGCGTGAGCGGTGTGCCAGCCCGCCTGGTCCATCAGCAGGGCGGCATGGGTGCCGGGCGCGAGGCTCTCGGCGAAGCGGTCGAGGAAGACCTGCATGAAGGCAGCCTCGGTGTCGGGCAGCACCAGGGTGAAAGCGTTATCAGTGCCGGGGCGCACGGCGCCATACAGCCAAGCCGAGGTATATCAAAACACCGCATCACGATAGAGTCAGCACATCGTAAGCCGGGTATGACACCCTGAGCACATCTCGGGAATGGAGGTATAGAAGCAGGGCCGGGTAGGACGCCAGGAACCAATCTGATGGACGAAGCCGAGTTCGATATCGTCGTTGTTGGTGCAGGGGCCGCCGGGATCCCTGCTGCCCTGTTCTCAGGTGATGCCGGTGCTCGGGTGCTGCTGATCGAGGCAGCCAATGCCGTGGGCGGGACATTTCACGTGTCCAGCGGGCAGATGAGCGCCGCAGGATCCCGGGTCCAGGAGGCGAAGGGCATCAGGGACACGCCCGACGACCATTTCCGCGACGTGATGCGGATCAGCCGCGGGACCGCCGATCCGGCCCTCGTCCGACTGGCGGTGGACAATGCCGCCGACACGCTGCACTGGCTTCTCGATCTGGGGCTCGTGCTGGAGCCCGATCATCCAGTGATCCATTACGGGCACGAGCCGTACGGCATTCCGCGCACCTACTGGGCGGCCGAGGGCGGGATGGCAATCCTGAAGTGCCTCACGCCCTCGATCGAGGCGGCGGCGGCCCGGGGCGACGTCGAGGTCTGGACGACCACCCGCCTGGTGGGCCTTCTGACGGACGCTGCAGGCGGCATCACCGGCGTACGGCTGCAGCGCGGCGGCGGGATCGCCGAGGTGCGCGCCCGCGCGGTCATCCTGGCCACGGGAGGCTACACCGCGAACCCTGAGCTGTTCTCCAAGATGAGCGGAGGTCGGCCGCTTTACGGCGGCGGCTATGCGCGTGGCCAGGGTGAAGGGCTGCAGGCGGCCGTCTCGATCGGTGCACAAGTTCGCAACCGGGAGGCGTACCTGCCAACCTTCGCGGCCGTGTCGGCGCCCGAGGCGGCTGGCGGCTTCACCTTCTCGACCCAGACCTATCCGCAGTTCCGACAGCCCTGGGAGCTCTATGTCGACGACGCCGGCGACCGTTTCATCCGGGAGGACGAACCGAGCGCCGATCTGCGCGAACGCGCGCTGCTGAACCTGCCGCACATGCGGTTCTGGGCCCTCTACGACTCCCGGATCGCGCGCGAGGCGCCGAACTTCTTCGACTCGGCCTCGCCGGACGAGATCGCCCGCCGCTTCGAGACCAATCCCGCCTATCTCAGGTCTGACAGCATCGACGAGATGGCATCCCGCACGGGGATGGATGGCCGGCGGCTTGTCCGCACGATCGAGGCCTACAACGCCGCACTCGCATCCGGGGCGCCCGATCCGATGGGCCGGTTGTTCCGGCCGCTCCCGCTCGTCGAGCCGCCTTTCCATGCGGTCCGCCACGTCGGGTGGAGCATTGTCGGTTTCGCAGGCCTCACGGTCGACGCCCTGTTGCGCGTGACCGACGGAGATGGCCATCCGATCCCGAACCTGTATGCGGCAGGTGAGATCCTCGGGCTCGGTGCGACGTCTGGCAATTCCTTCACCGGCGGGATGAGCGTGACGCCTGCGATGACGTTCGGCCGTCTCCTTGGAGCCGAACTCGGTCGCCGGTTTTGCCGTCCAGTATAAG
>CAXUCM010000387.1:0-3431 GCA_964249315.1 uncultured Acetobacteraceae bacterium
CCCCCCGGCGCCGGCCGCGCCCCGCCCCCCCCCCCCCCCCCCCCCCCCGTTTCTACCTCACGCGGCGTGTAGGAGTCGCGCGCGCACCAGGGCGTTGGCGCGCGCCATGTCGAGGTCGGCACCGTGCGCGGCCTTGAGCGCGGCCATGACCCGGCCGATATCGCGCATCCCGGCCGCCCTGGTCGCGGCGATGGCGGCGTCGACGGCTTCGTCGAGGGCGGCATCCTGCATCGGCGCCGGCAGGTATCCTTCGATGAGGACGATCTCGGCATCCTCCTTGGCGGCGAGCTCGTCGCGGCCGCCCTGGACGTAGAGGGTGGCGGCCTCGCTGCGCGATTTCACCATGTTGCGGAGGGCGGCGATGATCTCCGCCTCGCCCACCGCGCCGGTGCCGCGGGGGCGCGCGGCGATATCGAGCTCCTTGATGCGCGCGATGATCATGCGGACGGTCGAGACCCGCGTCGCATCGCCGGCCTTCATCGCGGCCTTCAGATCCTGGGTGAAGCGGTCACGCAGAGACATCAGGTCGTCCTCTTCGACAAGGCCGGCGGATAAGACTTCCGGCTGCGGTCACTTGTATCCTTTACGCTTTCAACTTGGGAAATTTCTTCCCAGAAACTCCGGCCGTCGCTAGAACCCGGAGTCGCGAAGGGGCCAGAATACATCATGGGACTGAGCGTCGAGACGATCATCGAGCGGCTGGGCGGCGCGCAGAACGCCGCGCGCCTGACCGGCGTCGGCACCGAGGCCGTGCGCAAGTGGCGGCAGGCGCGCAGCATCCCGCCGAAGCATTGGAGCGCCGTGATCGCGGCGACCGGGCTGGCGCTGGGCGACCTGCAGGCAGCGGCACGACAGGCGGGCGCGGAGGCTTGCGCCTCCGCGGGGCCGCCGCCGGGTGCGACCGCGGCGCTGGTGCTCGTCGACGGCGACGTGCTCTGGGGTCGCGGCTTCGGCGCGCACACCGCGGCCGACCGGCCCGGCATCGGCGAGATCTGCTTCTCCACCGGACTGACCGGCTACCAGGAGACGCTCACCGATCCCTCGTTCGCCGGACAGATCATCACCTTCACCTTCCCGCATATCGGTAATGTCGGCGTGAACGCCGAGGACAAGGAGGCGATCAACATCGCCGCGCGCGGGCTGGTGGTGAAGCAGGACGTGACCGAGCCGTCGAGCTGGCGCGCCGGCCGCAGCCTCGATGCCTGGCTGCGCGCGCGCGGGGTCCCCGGCATCTGCGACGTCGATACCCGCGCGCTGACCATACGCATCCGCGAACTGGGTCCGCAGACCGCGCTGCTGGCCTACCCGGAGGATGGCGGCTTCGATCTCGCCGACCTGCGCGCGCGCGCGCGCGACTGGCCCGGCCTCGAGGGGATGGATCTGGCCCGCGCGGTGTCCTGCACGCAGAGCTACGGCTGGACCGAGGGGATTTGGAACCGGACCGCGCCGGCGCCGCGCAAGCGCGTGGTCGCGGTCGATTACGGCGCCAAGCGCAACATCCTGCGCTGCCTGGTGCAGGCCGGCTGCGCGGTGACCGTGGTGCCGGCGACCGCCACCGCCGAGGAGATCCTGGCGCACGCGCCGGACGGCGTGTTCCTCTCCAACGGTCCCGGCGATCCGCAGGCGACCGCGGAGTACGCCGTGCCGGCGATCCGCGGCATCCTGGCGGCCCGCACCCCGGTGTTCGGCATCTGCCTGGGCCACCAGCTGCTCGCCCTGGCACTCGGCGCCTCGACCTACAAGCTCGAGCAGGGCCATCGCGGCGCCAACCAGCCGGTGCGCGACCTGGCCACCGGCCGGGTCGAGATCACCAGCCAGAATCACGGCTTCGCGGTGGACGACCGATCATTGCCGGACGGCGTGCGCACCACCCATGTCAGCCTGTTCGACGGCAGCAACGAGGGTATCGCCAGCGACCGGTTCGCGGCCTTCTCGGTGCAATATCATCCGGAAGCGAGCCCCGGACCGTCCGACAGCTCCCACCTGTTCGACCGCTTCATGGCGGTGATGGAGGCGGGCGGGTCGGCGCCGGTTCCGGCCCCGTGAGGCTACGCCGCGACCCTGTCCAGGGCCGAGCAGAAGCTCCTCATCTCGGCGGCCGAGCCGACGGTGATACGGGACCTGGTCGGCCAGATCGTCCAGCTGCGCCCGATATCGACCTTCTGTGCCGCGAACGCCGCCTTCATCTCGCTCGCCGGCCGCTGCCAGTCGACCATGAACATGTTGGCCTGGCTCGGCAGGTAGGCAAGGCCGCGTTGCCGCAGATGCGCGAGCGTCGTCTCGCGCGCCTCGATCATCTCGTTGCGCCGGGCGACGATCTCGGCGGCACGCGGCAGGCTGGCGTTGCCGACGGCCAGCGCCACCACGGACAGCGCGCCGCTCTGCATCATGCCGTCGTAGCGCATCATCCGCTGGTGCAGGTCGGGACGTGCCACGCTCAGGCCCAGGCGCAGCCCGGCCATCCCGAAGATCTTCGAGAAGGTCCGGAGCACCACCACGTCCTCGCCCTGTGCCGCCAGCGCGATGGCGCTCGGGGCTCCGGCGAAATGCAGGTAGGCCTCGTCGATCAGCACGATGGAGCCGGCCGGCTTGTTGCGTACGAGCCAGGCGATGTCGGCGACGGGCGTGATCGTGCCGGTCGGGTTGTTCGGCGAGCAGACATAGTACACGCCGGCCTCTCCGTCGGCGGCGAGCATCGCGCGGACATCGATGGCGTAGCCGTGCTCGGCACGCAGCGGCACCTTCGAGACCTTGACGTCGAGCCACTTCGCCACGCCCCAGGCTTCCTCGAAGGTCGGGTCCGCCGTCACCAGGCCGCGCGACGGCGAGCAGAAGGTGACGATGGTGCGCGCCAGCGGGTCGCTCGAGCCGGGCCAGGGCAGGATGTGGTCGGCAGGGATCCTCTCCACCGTCGAGACGGTCTCGATCAGGCTCTGCCGCAGGGTGCCGGGCTCGTAGCGGTTGCCGTGCTGGACCATCGCCGCCCCGGCGGCAGCGGCCGCCGGGAACGGGCCGGTCCAGCATTCATTGCTGCCGATCCGCACCATGCCTTCCAGGTCCCGGTGCGGGCGCACCGAGGTGGCGGCATCGGCGGACCGCGCGACGAACGGGGTGCCGGCGGCAGCGGCCTGCATCCCCAGCAAGGCGGAGATGCGGCCGAACTGACGGCGCGAGTAGCCGCGCGATTGAAGGTCTTCCGTGGCTTCTGCCGACAGCTTCGACGTCATCTGATTTCCCGTCCGTTGCGGTTCGCGCCCTGAGGGTGAAGTCGTAGCAGGCGGCGCGTCAACCGGGCCGACGATCGATTGAACACCAGGGCTCCGCCCTGAACCCGCTCAAGGCTCGGCCTTGAGAATCCATTTTGAAGGACGAGCGGAATGCCCAGGCGTAGCGATATCGGCTCCATCCTGATCATCGGACCGGGACCGATC
>CAXUCM010000388.1:0-3406 GCA_964249315.1 uncultured Acetobacteraceae bacterium
CGGCCCTGATCCGGATGTGAAATGCCGCCTTAGGTCGTTGCTTTGGCGAGGCTTTGTCGGGCGCTTCGGTTTGACGGCTGCCGGCCAGGTGATTACGGTTCGGTCATGAGCACCGTGACGAGGGCCAGCCTGGCCGAGCACATCTATACCCAGGTCGGCCTCTCCCGGAATGAATCCGCCGCCCTGCTGGAGGCGGTGCTGGAACGGGTGGCGGGCGCGCTCCAGTCCGGCGACCCGGTCAAGATCAGTGGCTTCGGCACCTTCTCGGTGCGGCAGAAGGGCCGCCGCGTCGGGCGCAACCCGAAGACCGGGGTCGAGGTGCCGATCCTGCCGCGCTCGGTGCTGGTGTTCCGGCCAAGCCAGGTGCTCAAGGCACGCGTCAACGGCCAGGAGCCGGATGACGCGGCGGTCGAGGACGATAGCGGATGATCGCGGCAGACGCCGAGCTCGCCTTCGATCGCGGCGGTCGCCCGAAGAAGGCGGCGACCGCGTTCCGCACCATCAGCGAGGTCGCCGACGACCTGCACGTACCGCAGCATGTGCTGCGTTTCTGGGAGACGCGCTTCCCGCAGGTCAAGCCGCTCAAGCGCGGCGGCGGCCGGCGCTACTACCGGCCCGACGACGTCGTGCTGCTGCGCCGGATCTCGGACCTGCTCTACATCCAGGGTTACACCATCAAGGGCGTGCAGCGGCTGCTGTTCGAGGGGGACGGCACCCTGCAGGGCGAGCTGCCGCCGCCCGGGCCGATCGAGCAGGACGATGAGCCGGAGGGCGCGGGAGCGCCGGGGCTGTTCGAGCCGGCGATGATCGACCCGGCGCTGGAGCCCCGGGCGATCGGCGGCAGCGGCGCGGCGCCCGGCGACGAGCGTGCGGCGATACGACGGCTGCTCGCCGAGATCCTGTCCGAACTCGAGGCGGTGCGCGGATTTCTGCCGCCCTGAGCGAAGGAGCCGGAGGCGAGGTTGCGACGTGCGAGCGTCGCTGCTACATCAAGGGCGCCGCAAGGTGGACGGGCAGTAGCGCAGCCTGGTAGCGCATCAGTCTGGGGGACTGGGGGTCGTGGGTTCGAATCCCGCCTGCCCGATATCCCGTTCGGCGTCCTGCAGCGGCGCTCAGTCGTTCGATCCGGTCCATTCCCGCCAGAGCAGGATCAGCGCGGCCATGATCGCCGGTCCCAGGAACAGGCCGAGCAGCCCCCAGGTCTCGACTCCGCCCAGGATGCCGAGCAGCACCCACAGGAAGGGCAGCTTGGTGGCGCCGCCGATCAGCACCGGCCGGATGAAATGGTCGGACACGAAGATCACGATCAGGCCGAAGACGAACAGCCCGATGCCGAACGCGGCGGAGCCGTTGGCGACGGCGAGCAGGGATGCCAGGGCGACCGCGATCGTCGCGCAGAACGGGATCATCGCCGCCACCGCGGTCAGCACCCCGAACAGGGTCGGGTGCGGCGTGCCGCAGATCGCGTAGGCGCCGCCCAGCACCACGCCCTCGCCGAGGCCGACCAGCACCAGCCCGTCGACGGTCCCGTGCACCGAGGCGACGATCTGCCGGCCGACCCGCTCGCCGCGGGCGCCGAAGGCGCGCCGGCTCGCCACCAGCACCTGCGCGATGACGGCGTCGCCCTCGCGGAACAGGAAGAACAGCGTGATGATGGTGAAGGCGAACAGCGTCAGCCGGTGCGCGACCTGGCCGCCGAGCTCGCGCGTCATCGCGAAGCTGCGGCCGGCCTGGACGCTGTGGAACAGGGTGTTGGCGTCGCCCGGGTCGGCGAGATGCTGCTGCCACCAGGACCGCGCGGAGTCCTCGCCGAACGGCAGCCGGTTGATCCAGTCCGGCACCGGCACGCCGGTGTGGCGGGCGTGCTCCATCCAGCCCAGCACGCCCTGCGCCTCGCGCGCCGCCTCGAGCCCGATCAGCCCCAGCGGCACGATGAAGATCAGCGCGATCGCGACGGTGAAGAGGAGCGGCAGCAGCAGGTTGTGCCGGCCCGGCGGCCAGCGACGCTGCGCGCGCCAGAACAGCGGCCAGGTGGCGATGGCGAACACCACCGCCCAGGCCAGGGCGGAGAGGAAGTCGTGCAGCGTGAACAGCCCGAGCAGCACCAGGGCGAGCCCGAGCAGGCCGCGCGCCACCTTCTGCGAGCGCAGGCTGTCGGCCGATTCCGTCGGCCGGCCGGCCCGCTCGTCGGCGCTGCCGATCGTCTGCAGTTCCATGACAATCCTTTCCGGCCCCTTGGTCCGGGCCGCATAGGATGGCAACGATGTGGCGAGGCGCAAGGTTCGAGGGCACACTGCGCCCGGCTTCAGCTCCCACCTCGGAGACGGCATGACCCTGCACCGCATCGCCGCCACCCCGCAGACCGTCCGCCTCGGCCTGTTCGACGCGACGATCCCGCCGGTGCTGACGGTGGAGTCCGGCGATGGCGTCGAGATGCAGTGCCTGTCGGGCGGCCTGGAGGTGATGCCGCCGGCGGGCAGCGGCTTTGCCGTCCCGGCAGCGCTCGCCGCGATCCACGAAGCCGGGCTCGCGCGCCTCGGCACGCACATGCTGACCGGCCCCGTCGCGGTGCGCGGTGCGTCACCGGGCGACATGCTGGAGGTGCGCATCGAGGCGGTCGAGCCGGCCTGCGACTGGGGCTATTGCGGCTTCCGTCCGCTCGCCGGCACGCTGCCGGAGGCGTTCCCCTACCGCTTCCTCAGCCATATCGCGGTCGACCGCGAAGCCGGCACCTGCATCCTGCCCTGGGGGATGACGCTGAAGCTGGCGCCGTTCTTCGGCATTCTGGGGGTGGCGCCGCCGGCCGAGTGGGGGCGCATCTCCAGTCGCGAGCCGCGTCTGCATGGCGGCAACCTCGACAACCGCGAGCTGGTCGCGGGCAGCACGCTGTTCCTGCCGGTGCTGGTGCCGGGGGCGAACTTCTCCGCCGGCGACGGTCATGGCGTCCAGGGCGACGGCGAGGTCTGCGTCAACGGTCTGGAGATGTGCCTGGACGGCCGCTTCACCCTGGTGCTGCACCGGGGCGGCGGCAGCGCCGACCCGCTCCTGCGCTTCCCGCGCGCGCAGACGCCCACGCACTATGTCAGCATGGGACTGAACGAGGATCTGGACCTGGCGATGAAGCAGGCGCTGGGCGAGATGATCGCCCTGATCGTCGAGCGCACCGGCTTGTCGCGCGATGAGGCCTACGTGACGTGCTCGCTGGCGGCGGACTTTCGTGTGACGCAGACCGTCAACGGCGAGAAGGGCGTGCACGGCATGCTGCGGCGGACATTGATCGAATAGGTTTGAAACCTTTCGAGGGTGCTTTCCGCTGGACTTCAGGCACGCTTTAATGCCGACGACTAGAGTGTTTTCCGTTCGCGTTCGCTCACGGAACCCGCTCCAGCTCGTTGTTTTGGCGAGC
>CAXUCM010000389.1:0-3387 GCA_964249315.1 uncultured Acetobacteraceae bacterium
ATGGTAGACATCACCATCTCTACTTGCCGATGCAGAATTGTCCGAAGACGGTGTCTAGCAGGTCTTCGACGCCGATCGTGCCGGTAAGTCGGCCCAGCGCGCGCATGGCCAGTCGAAGCTCCTCGCCCAGCAATTCCGGCATCGGCGCCGCCACGGCGCCGTCAAGGTGTCCCATGGCCTCGTTGATACCGGCCCGGTGCCGCGCCCGGGTCAGCGGAGCCGGCCCATGCCGTGCCGTCAGCGCCTCGGCACGGCTGGAGAGCACGAGGCGCAGCTCTGCGAGTCCGTTGCCGGTCAACGCACTCACCGGCACAGTTCCCGCTGGTGCCGGCGCCCGGTCGGTCTTGTTGCAGACCGTGACGTCCCTCTCTGAATGCGTCTCGAGCCGGGTCCAGGGATCGACGACCCGCACGATCAGGTCGGCCTGTTCCGCATGACGTCGCGCTCGTCGCACGCCCTCCGCCTCGACCGCATCGAGCGTCTCACGGAGTCCGGCAGTGTCGACCAAGGTCACCGGCACCTCGCCGAGCACGACACGGACCTCGAGCGCGTCGCGCGTGGTGCCGGCGCTTGCAGCCACGATCGCCGCGTCGCGCCCGGCGAGCGCATTGACCAGGCTGGACTTGCCGACGTTCGGTGCGCCGATCACGGCGAAGACCAGGCCGCGACGCAGCCTCTCTCCGGGCCCGCCATCCGCAAGATGCGCCTGCATCTCCTCGCGAAGTGCGGCAAGATCACGCAGCATGATGTCCTGGACGTCCGGCGGAAGATTTTCATCGGGGAAGTCGATGAGCGCCTCCTGCTGGGCCAGGAGCATGCGGAGCCGGGCCGCCCAGGCCTCATACAGGCGGCTGAGCGCACCGTCGGTCTGTCGAAGCGCCTGCCGTCGCTGGGCCTGGGTCTCGGCCTCGACCAGGTCGGCAATGCCCTCGGCTTCCAGAAGGTCGAGGCGACCGTGCCGGAATGCGCGCCGGGTGAATTCACCCGGTTCGGCCGGTCGACCGCCGAGCGAGACCAGCGCCTCGGCGACGGCATCGACGACCGCGGGTCCTGCATGAAGATGCAGCTCGGCACCATCCTCCCCGGTATAGCTCTTCGGCCCGGGCAGCCAGAGCACCATCGCCCGATCCAGCAGGTCCTCGCCGTGCCAGAGGCTGCGAAGGGCTGCTCGCCGCGGCGCCGGCCGGCTGCCGCGGCAGAGCGCATCGAGGATGGCAGCACAGGACGGCCCGCTCAGGCGCATGATCGCGATCGCGCCGCGGCCACTCGCGGTCGCCAGTGCGAAGATGGTACGTTCCGCCGTCCCGCTCACCCTGCCGCCTCAGCCCGCTTCTTGCGCTGCTGCCGGCGGCACGCGCACGGTTCTTGACATGGCACGGCCGGTGCCGTGCGATGCGCGTCGAACCGGAGCCCTCATTGCCGCAACTCTCCCTGCATAGTCCGCTCGGCCCCCTGACCGTCTCACAAGAGGATGCGGGCATCGTCGCACTCGACTGGGGATGGGGCTGCATGCAGCAGGAAACAACCCTGCTTCGCCACGCCCGGGAACAATTGCACGCGTATTTCGACGGCACTCGCGAGACGTTCGATCTGCCACTGGCACCGTCGGGCACGGCGTTCCGGTTGCGAGTATGGCGAGCCTTGCTGCGCATTCCGTTCGGCGCCACGCGCACCTATGCCGAGCTCGCGACCGAGATCGGCGGCTGCCCGCGTGCGATCGGCCAGGCAAACCGGTTCAACCCGCTGCCGATCCTGATCCCGTGCCATCGTGTGGTGGCTCGCGGCGGCCTAGGCGGTTTCACCGGCGAGGGAGGCACCGTTACCAAGCGGTTCCTGCTTGATCACGAGAAGGATCAATGATGTCGAAATCGATCCGGATGCATGAGTATGGCGGCCCGGAGACCCTGCACTGGGAAGACGTGCCGACGCCCGAGCCGGCGCCCGGCGAGGCGTTGATCCGGCACGAGGCGATCGGCGTCAACTTCATCGACATCTATTTCCGGACCGGCCTCTACAAGCTTCCCGGCTTCCCGGCAGTGCTCGGCATGGAGGGTGCGGGGATCGTCGAAGCCGTCGGCGACCAGGTCGACAGCGTCGCCGTCGGAGACCGTGTCGCCTACAGTTCCTCGATGGGCAGCTACGCAACTCGCCGCGTGATTGCCGCCGATCGGCTGGTCAGGCTTCCCGATAGCATCGATACCGTGACCGCTGCAGGCATGATGTTGCGAGGTCTGACCGTCCAGGCGCTGTTGCGCCAAGTGCGCCCGTTGCAGGCCGGCGAGACCATCCTGGTGCATGCCGCCGCCGGTGGCGTCGGTCTGCTGCTTTGCCAGTGGGCGAGACATATCGGTGCGACCGTGATCGGTGTGGTGTCGACCCAGCACAAGGCCGAGATCGCGCACGCCCATGGCGCCACCCATACCATCGTCGGGCTGACCGATTTGGCGGCGAAGGTCAAACGCCTCACCAACGGTGCGATGGTGCCCGTCGTCTATGACAGCGTCGGCAAGGACAGCTTCATCGCCAGCCTCGACAGCCTGGCGCCGCGCGGCCTGATGGTCAGCTACGGCAACGCTTCGGGCGAGGTGACCGGCGTCAATCTCAGCCTGCTGGCAGTGCGCGGCAGCCTGTTTCTCACACGACCGACCCTGATGAGCTATCTCGCCAAGCGAAGCGCTTTGGAGCAGGCCGCGGCGGAATTGTTCGAGATGGTCGCAATCGGAGCATTGACCGTGCAGATCGGCCAAAGATTCGCCTTGAGCCAGGCCGGCGAGTCGCACCGTGCACTGGAGTCCCGCGCCACCACCGGCAGCACGGTGCTCATCCCGGACTGATCTCAGGTATTCATCGCGTCGAAGAAATCCTGGTTGGTCTTGCTGTATTTCAGCTTGTCGAGCAGGAAATCCATCGCATCCATGGTGCCCATCGGCGACAGGATCCGCCGCAGCACCCACATCTTCGACAGCGAACCCTTGTCCACCAGCAGTTCCTCCTTGCGGGTCCCGCTCTTGGTGATGTCGATGGCTGGGAAGGTGCGCTTGTCGGACAGCTTGCGGTCGAGGATCAGCTCCGAATTGCCGGTGCCCTTGAACTCCTCGAAGATCACCTCGTCCATCCGGCTGCCGGTATCAATCAGCGCGGTCGCGATGATGGTGAGCGAGCCGCCTTCCTCGATGTTGCGGGCTGCACCGAAGAAGCGCTTCGGCCGCTGCAGCGCATTCGCATCGACGCCGCCGGTGAGCACCTTTCCGGAGGACGGCACCACGGTGTTGTACGCGCGCGCCAGGCGAGTGATCGAATCGAGCAGGATCACCACGTCGCGCTTGTGCTCGACCAGCCGCTTGGCCTTCTCGATCACCATCTCGGCCACCTGCACATGCCGCGCCG
>CAXUCM010000390.1:0-1729 GCA_964249315.1 uncultured Acetobacteraceae bacterium
GAGCGGGTCCAGGGCAGAGCCCTGGCCTTTGACGGGTCACGTGCAAGGCTCGCTGGTATAAGAGGTTCCAATCGACGGGGCCGGAGCCCCAAGCTTTATCGCCCCTGCTGGATCGCCGACAGGATCCAGTTGCCGCCGCGGGCGCGCACGAAGGTCCAGAGCTCGGCGACGCTGATCCGCTCGCTCGGGCTGCCGTCGACGACGCGGCCGCCGGCGTCGGTGGTGACGTCGATCATCGAGAAGCGCATCGCCACGGTCGCGTAGTCGCGCCCGGACTCGCTCCAGGCCTCGGAGAGGTCGCCGCGGTCGAGCCGCACGTCCGAGACCGCGTTGCGCAGCCCGCGTCGCGAGAGCTCCTGCAGCTGCTGGTCGAAATACCCGACCATCTCCGGCGTCGCCAGGCGCTGCAGCGCGGGCGTGTCGGCGCGGGTCCAGGCCGACTGGATGTCGCGCAGGGTCTGCTCGAACTGGCGGTAGTCCGGCTGGCTGATCGCGATCGGCGGTGCGTTCGCAGCCCAGCCGCTCCCGGCCTGCAGGCGCGCGTTCGGCGCGAAGCCGCGTCCGGCCGCGGCACCGACCGGTGCGGCGGCGAACCGGCGCAGCAGCCAGCGCACCACGAACACGACCAGCGCCAGTTGCAGCAGCAGGCCGAACAGGCCGCCGAGACCGAACCCGCCGCCGCCGAAGAAGCCGTGCCCGAACAGCATTCCGGCCAGACCCGCGCCGAGGAAGCCGCCGAGCAGGCCGGCGGCGAGCGGATGGCCGCGTCCCATCATGCCGCCGCCATAGGCGCCACCGAACGGCACCCCCCGCGGCGTGGCGCTCTGGCTGAAGGGCGAGGCGCCGTAGGGAGTGGTGCGCGTCGGCGCCGGCATGCTGTAGGTGCGGCTGCCGCGGCTGCCGATCGAGAAGCCGCCGCCGGGACGGGCATCGGCGGCAGCCGGCGCGAGTGCCAGGCCGCCGAGCAGCAGCAGGGAGGCGGCGATCCGGTTCAGTCTGCGAGCGCGTGAGGTTTTCATGATGCTCAGCAGATGGTGCGGCGCCTAGGCTCCCGCAACGGTCATGCCGTCGATGCGGACCGTCGGCGCCTGGGTGCCGCGCCGGGAAGTAACATAGTCGGGCCGGGGGAGTGCGGCGCACATAGTCAGCAGGTTGCCGGCCACGGTGATCTCGGCCACCGGCTCGGCCAGCGCGCCGTTGCGGATCATGAAGCCGGTGGCGCCGCGGCTGTAGTCGCCGGTGATGCCGTTCACCGCCGAGCCCATCATCTCGGTGATGTAGAGGCCCTCGACGATGTCGGCGATCAGCGCCTCGGGCCCGATCGTGCCGGGCGACAGGCTCAGGTTGGTGGTCGAGGGCGAGGGCGGCGAGGACGGTCCGCGTGCGGCATGGCCGGTGCTGGCCAGCCCGAGCTGGCGCGCGCTGCGGCCGTCCAGCACCCAGCTGCGCAGCACGCCGTCCTCGACCAGCACCAGCGGACGGGTGATTACCCCCTCGCCGTCGAACGGCCGGCTGCGCAGGCCGCGCCGGCGCTGCGGATCGTCGATCACCCGCACGCCCGCGGGCAGGATGCGGCTGCCCATCCGGTCCTTCAAGAACGAGGTGCCGCGCGCCACGGAGGCGCCGTTGAGCGCGCCGGCCAGATGGCCGAGCAGGCTGCCGGAGACGCGCGGATCGTACACCACCGGCATCTGCGCGGTGCGCGGGCGGGTCGGGTTGAGCCGGGCGA
>CAXUCM010000390.1:1739-3386 GCA_964249315.1 uncultured Acetobacteraceae bacterium
GCATCGTCGAGATCCTCCAGATGCACCACCGAGTGGCCGTCATAGTCGCGCTGCATGCCGGTGCCGGTGCCGGCGAGCACGCTCGCCGAGACCGAGTGGCTGGTGCGGGCGTAGCCGCCCGAGAAGCCGGCCGACGTGACCAGCACGACCTCGTTGCGGCCGAAGCCGGCCGAGGCGCCGAGCGAGTTGGCGACGCCCGCGACCGCCATCGCCGCATCCTCGGCGCGGCCGGCGCGGGCCGCCAGCTCGGCCACGTCCGGCTCGAACGGATCGGCCAGGTCGAGCCCGGCGGCGTCGAGCGGGCCGTGCGCGGCCTGCTCGCAGAGACCGGCGACGCGGTCCTCCGGCACCACCCGCGCCATCGCGATGGCGCGTGCTGCGAGCTGGCCGAAGCCGGCCGGGTCGGCGTTGGTCGCCGAGACGATCGCGTTGCGGCCGGCGACGAACACGCGCAGGCCGATATCGTTGTGTTCGGAGCGCTCGAGCTCCTCGGTGCGGCCCTGTCGCACCTGCACGCCGAGCGAGGTGCCGCGCACCAGCACCGCCTCGGCGGCCTCGGCCCCCTCGCGTCGGGCGACCGAGACCACCTGTTCGAGCAGCGCGATGCTCCTGCCGCCAGGCTCTCGGCGATGCTGCCCAGGCTCGGCACGTGCCGGGCCGGCCCGAGCGAGGCCAGCGTCGGCGTGCCGCGGAACAGCCGGGCCGCGGCGCGCTGCACGTCCTCGACGGTGACGGCGGCGAGCCGCGCCACCGTCTCCTCGGTCGGGATCAGCCGGCCGAACACCTGGAACTGGCGGGCGAGCTGCTCGCAGCGGCTGCCGGTGCTCTCCAGCGACATCAGCAGGCTGGACTTGACCCCGGCACGGGCGCGGTCGAGCTCTTCCCGCCCGATCGATCGCTGCACCTTGCGCAGCTCCTCGATGGTGACCGGTAGCAGGTCGCGCGCCTCCGCTTCCCCGGTGCCGGCATAGATGCCGAACAGGCCGCCATCCAGGAACGGCGCGTTGAACGAGTAGACCGAGTAGACCAGCCCGCGCTTCTCGCGCACCTCCTGGAACAGACGCGAGGACATCCCGCCGCCGAGCAGGTTGGAGAGCAGCAGCACCGGGTAGTAGTCCGGATCGCCGTAGCCGACCGAGGGGAAGCCCAGCACCACGTGGACCTGGTCGAGCTCGCGCTCGCGCCGGAACTCGCCGCCCCTGTAGGCGCCGGGCTCGAACGCCTCGGACGGCCGCGTCTGCAGGTCGGCGAAGTGGGTCTCGACCAGCTGCACCACCTCGTCGTGCTGGAGGTTGCCGGCGGCGGCGACCACCACGTTGCCGGTGGTGTAGTGCTGGCGCATGTAGCCGGTCAGCGCCTCGCGCGACATGCCGCGGATCAGCGCGTCGGTGCCGAGCGTCGGCCGCCCCATCGGCTGGCCCGGGAACGCGGTCTCCTGGAAATGGTCGAAGATGATGTCGTCCGGGGTGTCGTTGGCCTGGCCGATCTCCTGGAGGATGACGCCGCGCTCGCGCTCGATTTCGGCCGCCTCGAAGCTGCTATGGGTCAGGATGTCGCCGATGATGTCCGCGCCCAGCGCGAGGTCCTCCTTGAGCAGCTTGACGTAGTAGGCGGTCTGCTCGCGCGCGGTGTAGGCGTTGATGTGGC
>CAXUCM010000391.1:0-3373 GCA_964249315.1 uncultured Acetobacteraceae bacterium
GTGCTGGGCGTCGACGTGGGCCGCGCCAGCGAGCGTGAGCAGCGCGAGCTGGAAGCGCGTTGGGGCGTGCTGTTCCAGGGCGGCGCCCTGTTCTCGGCCCTGAACGTGCGCGACAACGTCTCGGCCCCGCTCCGAGAGCACACGCGCCTGCCGCGCCGCCAGGTCGGGGCCCTGGCCGAGCTGAAGATCGCCCTGGCCGGCCTTGGCCCCGAAGTCGCCGGGATGAAGCCCGCCGAACTCTCCGGCGGTATGCGCAAGCGCGTCAGCCTGGCGCGCGCCCTGGCGCTGGATCCGGAGCTGCTGTTCCTGGACGAGCCGACCGCAGGACTGGACCCCATCGGCGCCCAGGCCTTCGACCGGCTGATCGGGGAGCTGTCCTCGGCGCTGGGCCTCACCGTCTTCCTGATCACCCACGACCTGGACAGCCTTTACGCGCTCTGCGATCGGGTGGCGGTGATCGCGGACCGCAGAATCGTCGCCACCGCTCCCGTCGCGGAGCTGGAACCCTCCGCCCAACCCTGGAACCCGCCCAATTTCCTCGGGGCCCGGGGCCCCGCCCGCCCCCCCGGGCGGGGGGCCCCCCCCCCCCGCGACCAGGTTCTCGACCAGCTCGTGCCGCATCTGCGTGATCGTCTCGGCGACGTCGGCGGCCGCCATGAACTCGCGGCGCTGCGCATAGACCTCGCGGCGCTGGTCGTTCATCACGTCGTCGTATTTCAGCAGGTTCTTGCGGGTGTCGAAGTTGCGCGCCTCGACCTTCTTCTGCGCCTTCTCCAGCGCCCGGTTGATCCAGGGATGGACGATCGCCTCGCCCTCCTTCAGGCCCAGCCGCTGCAGCATCCCCGACATCCGCTCGGAGCCGAAGATGCGCATCAGGTCGTCTTCCAGCGACAGGAAGAAGCGCGAGGCGCCGGGATCGCCCTGACGGCCGGAACGGCCGCGCAACTGGTTGTCGATGCGACGGCTCTCGTGCCGCTCGGTGCCGATCACGAACAGGCCGCCGGCCTGCTTGACCTCCTCGTGCCAGACCGCGACCTGGCTGCGGAGTGCCGTCTCGCGCTGCGCCTTTTCGATCGCGTCGGCGAGGTCGCCGAGCTCCTGGCGCACGCGCATGTCGGCGTTGCCGCCGAGCTTGATGTCGGTGCCGCGCCCGGCCATGTTGGTGGCGATGGTGATCGCGCCGGGCGCGCCGGCCTGGGCGATGATCGTCGCCTCCATCTCGTGGAAGCGCGCATTCAGCACGCTGTGCTTGATGCGACGCGCATGAAGCAGGTCGGACAGCATCTCGCTCTTCTCGATGCTGGTGGTGCCGACCAGGATCGGCTGGCCGATCTTGTTGGTCTCCTCGATCAGGTTGGTCACCGCGGTGAACTTCTCGCGCGCGTTCAGATACACCTCGTCGTCGCCGTCGCGGCGCACCACCGGCACGTTGGTCGGGATCTCGACCACGTCGAGCTTGTAGATCTCGGCGAACTCGTCGGCCTCGGTCATCGCCGTGCCGGTCATGCCGGACAGCTTCGGGTAGAGCCGGAAATAGTTCTGGAAGGTGATCGAGGCCAGCGTCTGGTTCTCCTGCTGGATCTCGACATGCTCCTTGGCTTCGAGCGCCTGGTGCAGCCCGTCCGAGTAGCGCCGTCCCTCCATCATCCGGCCGGTGAACTCGTCGATGATGATGACCTTGTCCTGACGCACGATGTAGTCGACGTCGCGGGCGAACAGCGTGTGCGCGCGCAACGATTGCTGCACGTGATGCACCACGGCGATGTTGAGCACGTCGTAGAGCGCGCCCTCGGTGACGATGCCGGCGGCGACCAGCCGCTCCTCGACCGTCTCCGAGCCGGCATCGGTGAGGATGACGCTGCGGAACTTCTCGTCCTTGTCGTAGGTGGCGGGATCGGTGACGAGCTGCTTGACCACCTCGTCGACGCGCCGATACAGGTCCGAACTGTCCTCGGCGGGTCCGGAAATGATCAGCGGCGTGCGCGCCTCGTCGATCAGGATGGAATCGACCTCGTCGACGATGGCGTAGTTGAACGGCCGCTGCACCATGTCCTCGAGCCGGTACTTCATGTTGTCGCGCAGGTAGTCGAAGCCGAACTCGTTGTTGGTGCCGTAGGTGACGTCGGCGTGGTAGGCGACGTGACGCTCGCCGTCGGAGAGGTTCGGCACGATGACGCCGGTGGACAGACCGAGGAAGCCGTAGAGCCGCCCCATCTCCTCGGCGTCGCGTCGGGCCAGGTAGTCGTTGACGGTGACCACGTGCACGCCGCGGCCGGAGAGCGCGTTCAGGTACACCGGCAGCGTCGCCACCAGGGTCTTGCCCTCGCCGGTGCGCATCTCGGCGATGCGGCCGGAATGCAGCACCTGGCCGCCGATCAGCTGCACGTCGAAATGGCGCATGCCGAGCACCCGGCGCGACGCCTCGCGCACCACCGCGAACGCCTCGGGCAGCAGGGCATCGAGGCTGGAACCGGCCGCCACGCGGGCACGGAACTCGACCGTCTTGGCGGCCAGGGCGGCGTCGTCGAGGGCTGCGATCTGCGGCTCGAGCGCGTTGATCTCCGGCACCCGGCGCTGATGCGACTTCAGCGAACGGTCGTTGGCGGAGCCGAACAGGGTGCGGGCGAGGGTTGCGAACATCGAGGCCTAAGTCACTGGCGAGTGGACGGCTTGAGATAAGACCCGCACCCGCCCGGGTCAACCGAAGCGGCCGCCGCTCGCCTTGTCCTGCGTCCGTGGTTCGGCCATGATCCGGCCAACGCGAACAACAAGGTTCCTCATTCATGCGGCTTTCCAGCCCGGCAACGGTCCTCCTGGCCGCGGCCTTGCTTGCTTCTGCGCCACTCCTTGCCGGCACCGGCGCCTCGGCTCAGACCACCACCAGCGCCCCCGGCAGCACGACGGTGCCGGCCAATCCGAACCCGGTGATCGCGACCGTCAACGGCGATGCGATCCATCTCGACGACGTCCGCGCGGCGGCCCAGTCGCTGCCCGACGAGGCCCGCAACATGCCGCCCAACATGCTGTTCCCGATGGTCGTCAATCAGGTCATCGACCAGAAGGCGCTGCTGATCGCCGCCCGCAAGGCGGGCCTGCAGAAGGATCCGCGCGTCGCCAAGATCATGCAGACGGCCGCCGACACGGCGCTGCAGAACGTCTACCTGACCCGCGAGATCGGCCCCGCCGTGAACGACGATGCGGTGCAGGCGCTCTACGCCAAGACCATCACCGCCAAGCCCGGCGAGGAGGAGGTGCATGCGCGCCACATCCTGCTCGGCTCCGAGGCTCAGGCCGACGACGTGATCAAGCAGCTCCATGCCGGCGCCGATTTCGGCAAGCTGGCGGCAAAATACAGCATCGATCCCGGCGCCAA
>CAXUCM010000392.1:0-3372 GCA_964249315.1 uncultured Acetobacteraceae bacterium
TCTGGATCCCGCAAGCACGACCTCTATCATCGTCGATCGATGCGCGATCCATGTTTCAGGCGGCCTTTGACACGCTCGTTCAACGCGTCCAGAGCGGCGAGGCCTGTGACGATCTCGGAGGTGACGATCAGGAACGCGCCACCATGCAGGAGCTCGGCGCGCTCACACTCGGGCGCTACCCGATCGACAGCCTCTTCTGCGGTAATCCCGAACGATCGCTGACACAGCAGGTCGTCGATGTAGCTGACCGGCCAAATGCGATGAACGCCATCTCGCCCGTCAGAGCGCCGCCTGGTCTCCTTGAACAATACCCTGCTGATCTCCCAGTCGGCAGTATCAACAGGATCGTCACTCACCACCTTCAGGCGATACGGCCGAAAGATGCCGATGAGCTTCGGCAGGATCGTGCCGCAGAAGGCGGCGTAATCAACCTTCCTCGTATCCATCCTGAACTTCAGGAAGTCGTCGTTCATGGCTTGGTCGTCGTTGACCCAGCCGGCAAAGCGCGGACAGTATCTTAATTGGCCACCACCAAGGCCCGCGATCAGGGCTCTCCGCAGGTCGAGCGAGGCAAAGTCTTCGTCGGTTTCCACAGGTGCATCCGCGGCGGTCTTGTCAGGTGCCCAGAACCCTTGAACTTGCATGAGCTGATCGACAAACCGGGCGTTCAGGCTGGGCCTGTCCTCTTCCAGGCGAGGCCTTCGCCTGATCATGAAATCTACATACAAGAGAACCTCACTCAGGACGCGAATACGCGGGCTATTAATGGGGACGGAGCACGACGCCGATGTTATCAATGTCCAATTGCTTCAGCACGCCAGTGGCGAGCGTGACTTGTGCTGGGTTCGGCACCTGGAGAATACCTACACATCCAGGATTTTGGTCCAACGCCTCACTCTGGGCCGCAAGCTGCTTCTCCAAGCCTGGTGCAACCCAGTAATTACCGGAACTGGATGGCGCCGCCGGGAGCGTGGTTTTCGAGTCGATGACCTCCACCACACCGTTTGGCAATATCTGGAAATTGTCGAACTTGACATACGGCGCTCCAGCCGAATCTGGATTATCGTACTGCAAAGCCGGCAGGTAGTGTATCAGTTTGAAATCGGGTTACCTAGAGGCTGACGTTGGCATCCGGGTCCCCGGCCGCGAGCGCATTCATCCACGCCAGACAAAGATCGCGGGATTGATAGCGGCCCATTGCTGCGATCTCCTCCCGCTCAGTAATCGGGAATGTCGAATAGATATATTGAACGTCATCCCGGTTGGTCACGCCGTAAAGATGGAAATACAGGGCGTCGATTTTCGCCCGGAGGTCCGCGCGCCGCTCCTCGTTCCACAGAAAAGGCGACTTAACGTCGCCGTTGCCTTCAACGTAACCCATGTCGCGGGCGAAGGGTGCCATGTCGTGCGCGGTGTAGGTCAGCTCAAAAACGGCTTCGCGGATGATGTCTGCTGCGGTTTTTGAACCAAACTGGCGGCGGTAGTCGGCAGCAGTGAGGAACGGGAGCTGCTCGACCAGATACCAGGCCAGATGATTGCCGTGGACCTTCTGGCGCGCGAGATAATCAAGGGCAACGCTGTTTAGATTGGCCAGCATCAGGACGGCGAATTCGGCATAAGCGGGCTGAACAGAACCGCTTGCGTCCTCGGCCGGAGCTGGCTCCGGGAAAATGACGGGCAGGGTGTGGCCTGCGCCAACGTGGGGGATGATCGCCGCGATAGTCGTGCGTGCGTTGGTGACGGAAGTTACGTCCTTGATCGCGAGACACCACTGCGTCGGCGCGGTCCACTCGATCTTCTCGGCATCGATCCAGTAGCGCGGCACAGGCACGCGGGCCGGGTCGCGATGATCCTCAACCGTCAGGTCGCGGCCCTGTCCGGTGCGGAACAGGTTGCCGGCCGCCAGCAGAATATCCGAGGCGCGATGATCGAACGCCTGAACCATCTTGCCTTCGTAGAGCGGAAGATACTCGGTCTTTCCCTTTCTCCACACGTTTGAACCGACCGGATATGCCCCGGCCGTATCCAGGGCGGCCGGGTTAAGAAAGAGGCCGGAATCATTCGCCATATCGAGCATTCGGACATAGCGAACCGGCCACGTTTTCGCAGGAGGTTGAACCGCTCTATCGACCAGGACAGGACGAACTCCATAGAGCGCCTTCGTCAATTTTACATCCCGCTGCGTCCGAAAAATCGGCGCGGTGCGGCTGTTCGGATTGATGCGGGCAATGTCCTCGGGAGTGACCGCAAACAGCCTGTCGGGATTGCGCAACTCTTCCAGGTTGCGAATAAAGAACCCGAACAGGATGGCCTCAAAATGGCGCTGCGCGCCACCCGCCACATAGGCGCAAAACTTAAAACGGTAATACACATCAGGAAAGAACAGGGTTCCGTCTGTGCGTTTGTTGAAAAAGTCGATGAGGAACGCCAGCCGGCACTCCTCCGTCATCTTGCGGAAGAACGGTGCCGAGCTTTGATCGGACGCGATCCCAGACGGGACCAGCAGCCCAACGATACCGCTCGGCTTCACAAGCGCATGGGCGCGCTCGATGAAAAGCGAATTTAGGTTTGTATCGCCGGCTGAGAGCAACGGGTAATCCCGGCCGGTTCTTGCAAGCCGGCTTGCCGCCTCTGCTCTTTCGGTCGCAACCACGTAATCCGCGTGGAGCGGATCGCCTGCCGCCTCGGCGGCATTGATGAGGACCAGGCGGCGCGCGGCCGTCTCCGCCCGCGCAATCTCCGGCTTACGGGCCGCCCACCATTCGACCTTCTGCAATTTGAGCCTGTCCCAGGGAGGGTTGCCGACCAGGGCATCGAAGCCGCCTGTCAGGCTTTCGTTTTCCCAATCCGACCAGATGCCCGGGAAGGCAACCTGCCAATTCAGAAAGCGCTCTTCGTCCAGAAGCGTTCGGGCTTTGGTGTAGAGGACCGCAAAGCGCTTGCCATCCTCGCGGCGGGTATCGACGGCAGCGGTCCCGAGCGCGATCTGCATGGGGTCGCCGAACTGGCCGTCGAAGAAGGCCTTCCGCAGACTTGCCTCGTCGGAATTACGGCGAATATCCAGCCAGTCGAAAGCGTGTATCACGCCTAAAAGCGCATTGAGGGGGGCCGTCATCTCCTGCACTTCGGCGAACACATCGGCCGAGCGGTGCGCCTCGGCGATTTCGGCGTCGGTCAGCCCTTCGATGATCTGCATCTTCGAAGCTGCGCGCAACGCGCGGGTGATCGGCCCATGCAAAAGGAGCGGGCTTCCGTAAAGCGTTGCCTTGTCGATGCCGCCCCTCACCCATGAACCAAACAGGCTGTCGCCGCAGCGCAGATGGTGGTCGAGGAAACTCAGCGGCGCGCCGACGGTGAAGGTGTGCAGCCACA
>CAXUCM010000393.1:0-3367 GCA_964249315.1 uncultured Acetobacteraceae bacterium
GTGGGGCGCGCTCGGCGCCGACACCCGCGCCGGCCTGCTCGCCGCGATCGAGGACGATACCGGGCGGATGACCCGCTTCCTCGACAACATCACCGACATGACCCGGCTGGAGAGCGGCGAGATCGCGCCGAGCCTGTCCGCGGTGCCGCTCGACGCGGTCGTGCAGGCCGCCCTGTCGCGGATCCGTCCGCACGCCGAGCTGGTCCTCGCACTTCCGGAGCGCCTGCCGCCGGTGCTCGCCGACCCGGCGCTGCTGGAGCAGGTGCTGTTCAACGTGCTCGACAACGCGGTGAAGTACGCGCGCGGCACGCCGCAGGTCCGCATCTCCGCCACGGCGCAGGACGACCGGGTCCGGCTCGACATCGAGGATGGCGGCATCGGCATCGCGCCGGAGGACCTGCCGCACGTGTTCGACAGCTTCTATCGGGCCCGACGCGGCGACCGCATCGCCGCCGGCACCGGCCTGGGTCTGGCGATCGCCCCCGGCCGGGGCCGGGCCAGCCCCCGCGGGGGGGGCGCGGCGCGGGGCGGCCGCATCGGCGCGAGCAGCCCGCGCGCGGCCACCCTCCCGGGCGAGCCGCCGGGGACGCTGGTGACGCTGGAGCTGCGGGCCGCGGCCGCGGATACCATGCCGGCATGACCGACAGGAAGCTGATCCTGGTGGTCGATGACGAGCCGCAGATCCACCGCTTCCTGCGGCCCGCGCTGGAGGCGTCCGGCTTCGCGGCGGCGGCGGCGATGGATGCCGCCGGCTTCCTGCGGCAGGCCGCGACCGCGGCGCCGGACGCGGTGCTGCTCGATCTCGGCCTGCCGGACCTGGATGGCGTCGAGGCGCTGGCGCGTCTGCGCGCGTTCAGCACGGTGCCGGTGATCGTGCTGTCGGCCCGTCACCGCGAGGCGGAGAAGATCGCCGCCCTCGATGCCGGCGCCGACGACTATGTCGAGAAGCCGTTCGGCCTGGGCGAGCTGCTGGCCCGGCTGCGCAGTGCGCTACGCCGGCACGCGATCAATGCGGGCGGGCGGGCGGACGCGCCGGTGCTGCAGGCAGGACCGGTCAGCCTCGACGGCGAGGCCCGTCAGGTGCGCGTGTCCGACGCGCTGGTGACGCTCAGCCCGCGCGAATACAAGCTGCTCGAGACGCTGATGCGCAATCCCGGCCGGGTGCTGACCCACCGGCAGCTGCTGGTCTCGATCTGGGGGCCGGCGCACGCCCAGGACGTGCAGTACCTGCGCGTCTATATCGGCCATCTGCGGCAGAAGCTCGGCCCCGAGGCGGCGGCGATGATCGCCACCGAACCCGCGGTCGGCTACCGGCTGACGCTGCCGGAGCCGCAGGATGCCTAGACCGACGCCACCGGATGTCGCACGCTGGTCGGTGATTGCATACACGAGACGGTTCATAATAACGTATCATTCACGCAATATGGGTGTTTGCCGGTTCCTCCTGCCGGCAGGTGTTGACAGGGTCTGAACCATGGCCAAGCCGTCCCACGCCCGGTTCGCGGGCAGCCACCCACAGGACGAACGACTGAAGCTGCCGCATGCCGGGCAGATGCTGGGCGAAGGCGACGAGACGGTGTTCGGCGGGTTCGCCCGGCTCGCCGCGCGCGCGCTGGACGCGTCGCTGGGGCTGGCGATCATCGAGGAGAACGGACGGCTGCAGATCCGTGCCGCCTACGGCCGCTCGAACGGCCGGGCGCTGCCGGTCTCGCTGATCCGCACGCAGATGCACAGCCAGCGGCGGGTGACCTTGGATGCCGGCGACCTCGCCCGCGATCCGGGCTTCGCCGCGGCGAGCCCGGAAGAGCGCGAGGCCGGCTTCGGCGCCTATGTCGGCGCGACGCTGCGCGATGAATCCGGCGCCTCGATCGGGGTGCTCTGCGTGCTCGACGAGCAGCCGCGCCGGTTCGGCCGGGACGGCGTTGCGGCGCTGACCGACCTGGGCCGTTGCGCCAGCGCCCTGCTGATCCTCGAGCCGAAGGCCGCGACCGACAGCGTCGCCTCGGAGAGCGTGACCGGCCTGCCGGGCCGCGAGGCGCTGGAACAGCATATCGACAAGCTGGTGGCGGCGGCGGAGAACGCCGGTCCGAACGCGCTTCCGCCCGGCTTCGCGGTGCTTCGCATCGATATCGGCCGGCTGACCGTGCTCAACGAGATGCATGGCCGCGGTGCGGTCGACCAGTCGCTCAAGCAGGTGGTGACGCGGCTGCGCACGGTCGCACCCAGCCACAGCTTCCTGGCCAGGCTGGGCGGCGGCGGCTTCGCGATGGTGGTCGGCGGCCGCGTCTCGGCGGCCGAGATCGAGGCGGTGGCGTTGCGGGTGATGGACCGGCTGCGCGAACCCGCCCACCTCGACGGGCTCGACCTGCCGCTGCGCCCGTCCACGGGCGTCGCCTCGTTTCCGGCCGACGCCACCGACACGGCCGGGCTGATGCGCTGCGCCGAGGCGGCGCTGAGCCAGGCCAAGCGCGAGGGCGACGGGAGGCACATCCACTCCACGCCGCTGCTGCGCCGGAACTACGAGGTCTCCGCCGGGCTCGAGCAGGACCTGCAGCGCGCGGCCATGGTCGGCTCGTTCTCGCTGAACTGGCTGCCGGTGATCGACAGCGCCACCGAGCAGGTGGTCAGCTTCGAGGCGCTGGTGCGCTGGAACCGCCCCGGCCACGGCGACATCTCGCCCGACCTGTTCATCCCGTGCGCCGAGGCGACCGGCCTGATCGAGCAGATCGATAGCTGGGTGATGGCGGCAGCCTGCCACGAGGCGCAGTCCTGGGAACAGGCGCTCGGCGTCTCGGTCAACATCTCGCCGGTATGGATCTCGCACAACCGCCTGCCGGCGCTGGTGCGACGGGTGCTCGACGAGACCGGTCTGGATCCGGCGCGCCTGCAGATCGAGCTGTCCGAGCGGGTGCCGTTCGGCTCCGACGGCATGGCACGGCGCGAGCTGGCGCGGGTGCGGGCGATGGGGGTGCGCCTGGCACTGGACGATTTCGGCACCGGCTATTCCTGCCTCGGCATGCTCGGGACCTACCCGTTCGACCAGGTCAAGCTCGACCGCATGTTCGTCGCGGCTCTGGGACGCGACCGCCGTGCCGAAGCGATCACCCGTTCGGTGCTGCAGATGGTGCAATCGCTCGGCATGACCAGCTGCGCCGAGGGCGTCGAGACCGAGGAGCAGCTCGCCTTCCTGGACGCGCATGGCTGCGAGGAGATCCAGGGCTACCTGATCGGCCGGCCGATCCCCCGCCTGCCGCGACCGGTCGGCGCGGGCCGGGACGCTACCCTGGCGTCATCGTCCTAGCAGGCTGCTGAAGAAGTCCTGGATTAGTCGGCTTTTCCCGGGTGAGGGGCTTGCCGAGCCGGGGGG
>CAXUCM010000394.1:0-3361 GCA_964249315.1 uncultured Acetobacteraceae bacterium
GCTCAAGGCTCGGCCTTGAGAATCCATCTAGAGGTTTCCAAAGGCGAGCCTTTGGTGGGATCGAGCCGCGAAGCGGATCGATGGGCGAAGCCGCCCCCAGGTGCGACGGTATCACTCCAGCACGGGCTCATGGCTGGCGGCAGCCGAGGGACGGCGCGGCGGGGTCCGCAGCAGGAACACCAGCGGCATCGCCAGCACGGCCAGGATCAGCATCAGCTTGAAATCGTCCGAGTAGGCGATCGTCGTCGCCTGGCGGTTGACCTCGAGGTCCAGCGCGGTGGCGCCGCGCGCCTGCAGCGGGTTCCAGAACCGCGCGACCGCGCCGACATGCAGCAGGCGGTTGAACGGCGTCACCGCTTCGGCGATCGAGGCGTGGTTGATCTGGATGTTGCGGGCCAGCAACGCGCTGGTGACCGAGATGCCGATGGCGCTGCCGATGTTGCGCATCAGGCTGTACACCGCCGTGCCCTGGGTGCGCAGCGTCGTGGGCAGGGTGGCGAAGGTGATCGTCGACGAGGCGGTGAACAGCACGCCGGTGCTGATCCCCTGCAGCAGGCCGCTGACGACGATGGCCTGGGTGGAGACGTCCGGCGAGAAGCCGATCATCAGGTCGAGCGAGCCGGCCAGGACGGCGAAGCCGAACAGCATCAGCAGCCGGATGTTGACCCGGCCGACCAGGCGCCCGGTGACGAACATCCCGCCCATCGTGCCGAGGCCGCGCGTGCCGAGCAGGATGCCCGCACTCAGCACCGGGTAGCCGACCAGGGTCTGCAGGTACGGCGCCAGCAGGGCCAGGCTCGCGTACATCACCACGCCGATGACGAAGATGAAGGCGGTGCCGATGACGAAGTTGAGGTCGCGGAACAGCCGGGGTGCGACCAGCGGACTGTCGAACAGGGCGAGATGGACCAGGAAGCAGAAGGCGGCGAGCCCGCCCACGCAGGCCTCGGCGATGATCTCGCGCGAACCCAGCCAGTCCATCTCCTGCCCGCGGTCGAGCATGAGCTGGAGGCCGCCGACGGCGAGGCCGAGCAGGCCGAAGCCGGTCCAGTCGAAGCGCTGCGTCGGCCGCGCCTGGCCGGGCAGGAAGACCAGCATGCCGAGTCCGGCCAGGATGCCGATCGGCACGTTGATGTAGAACACCCAGCGCCAGTCATACTGGTCGGTGAGCCAGCCGCCCAGGGCCGGACCGATCACCGGGCCGATCATCACGCCGATGCCCCACAGGGACATCGCCTGGCCGCGCTTCTCGACCGGATACAGGTCGAACATCAGCGATTGCGACATCGGCACCAGGAAGGCGCCGAAGACGCCCTGCAGCAGCCGGAACAGGACCATTTGCGACAGCGACTGCGCCACCCCGCAGAGCACCGAGGCGCCGGTGAAGCAGGCCACCGCGAGGACGAAGAAGCGCCGGCGGCCGAGCCGGTCGCTGAGCCAGCCGGTCGGCGTGGTCATGATCGCGGCGGCGACGATGTAGCTGGTCAGCACCCAGTTGATCTCGTCCTGGCTCGCCGACAGCGAGCCCTGCATGTAGGGCAGGGCGACGTTGGCGATGGTGGTGTCGAGCGACTGCATCAGCGTCGCCAGCACCGCGCACACGGTCAGGATCGCGCGTCGCGGCGCCAGGCTGTCGGTGCTTTCGGCTGCCACGCCGGTCTGCCGCTCAGAACAGGTCGCGCAGGTGGCGGACGTGGCCGGTATCGATCGATACCGTGACGCTCATGCCGGCGCGCAGCGGCGGATCGTCGGCACGTCGCACGAGCAGCACGCGCACCGGGATGCGCTGGGTCACCTTGACCCAGTTGCCGGAGGTGTTCTGCGCCGGCAGCAGCGAGAACTCCGCGCCCGTCGCCGGCGCGATGCTGCCGAGGCGACCGTCGAAGCTGCGGCCGGGATAGGTGTCGACGGTGACGCGAGCCGGATCGCCGGCGCGCACCCAGGTGAGCTGGGTCTCCTTCGGGTTGCCCTCGGCCCAGACCTGGTCGGTCGAGACCAGCGCGAAGGCGGCGGTCGCGGCGGCGAGGTAGGAGCCCGGCTGCAGCTGGTCGACCTGGGTGACGATGCCGTCGAACGGCGCGTGCACCACCGCATGGTCGAGCTCGCGCTGCGCCTCGGCGACCCGCGCCTGCGCGCTGCGCCAGGCCGGCGTCTTCGTGGGATCGATGTCGGCGCGGCCGCCGAGCCGGGCGAGCTGCACCTGCGCCTGCACGCGCAGCGCCTCGACGTCCTGCTGGTCGGCGGCGAGCTTGAAGCGGGCATCGTCGGCCTCCTCGCGGGTGGCCGCACCGCCGCGCAGCAGCGGCAGCAGCCGGCCGTAGGTGGCCTGGTCGCCCTGCACCTGGGCCGCGCGCACCTGGATCTCGTGCAGCATGCGCTGCTCGTCGCGCTTCATCGCCTCGATGGTCAGCACGCTCTGCGCGCGCTCGGCGAGCGCGCCCTCGAGCGCGATGCGGAACGGACGCGGGTCCAGCGTGAACAGCACGTCGCCGGCGCGCACCGCCTGGCCCTCGCGCACCGCGACGGTGTCGACGATGCCGGAGACGTCGGTGGCGACCGCCAGCCGCGCGGCCTGGATGGTGGCGTCGTCGATCGAGATCCAGCGGCCGCTCCGCACCCACCAGCCCAGGGCGGCCAGCACCAGCAGGACGCTGCCGGCAAGCATCAGCAGAGGCCGCAGCCAGCGCGAGCGCAGACGAGGCGTCGTCGTCGCCGGTGCGCCGGCAAGGCTGCGGGGCAACCCGGTCGCCTGCGACATCAGACCGCCGCCTCGGCCGGCTCGGCGACCCCGTCGGACGCGGCGGCGCCGCGCCGGCACAGCGTCAGGTTGTCCTTCATCCGACGCATCGCGCTCGCCACGGCGGCGAGCCCGGCCTCGTCGAACCCGCCAGTGAGGATCGCGAGCACCTGGTCGGCCTGCCGATCCAGCTCGGCCAGCACCGGGGTCGCGGCGTCGAGCAGGTGCAGCCGCCAGATGCGTCGGTCGGCACGGTCGGGGCGTCGCTCGACCAGTCCCACCTTTTCCAGCCGGTCGACCAGGCGGGCGACGGTGATCGGCTCGACCTCGAGGATCTCGGCCAGCTCGCGCTGCGACAGGCCGGGATGGCGCGACACCCGCTTGAGGATCGACCATTGCGCGCGGGTCATGCCGAGCTCGCGCGCGCGCCGATCCGCCTCGGTGCGGATCATGCGACCGACATCGTGCAGCAGCATCATCAGATCGGAACCTAGCTTATCCACCCGCACGGGATAATAAGCCAAGTTAGCTTCAGTCAAGATGAATCTGGGCCGCCGGCGAGGCGGTGTGGAAGGCCAGGGCTCTGCCCTGGACCCGCTCAAGGCTCAGCCTTGAGAATCCGTC
>CAXUCM010000395.1:0-3351 GCA_964249315.1 uncultured Acetobacteraceae bacterium
GTGGCGGCCGATGGCGGCTCGCTGCGGCTCGAGGCGCATTTCGACGGCGCGCTGGGGACGCTGCGCTATGGCCCGCAGGACGGCATCGCGGTGCTGGCGACGCCGCATCCCCACAAGCAGATCGGCGCGATCGAGGCGGCGGCGCCGCTGCTCGGCGAGGTCGGCACCGACACCGACGAGCAGCGCATCGCGGTGCTGGAGCACGGCGCCCTGCGGCTGGTCTCGCCGGCCGACCTCTTCGTCTACGAGTTCGACTGGCGACCGGACGGCGCCGGCTTCGTCGCCACCGCGGCAAAGGGCGATGGCGACAGCCAGTGGTGGGTCGCCGGCCTGATCGGCGTCGCGCGGGCCGACGGCGCGGTGACGCTGCTGCATGCGCCGCGCGACTCGCACGAGCAGCTGACCGATCCGGTGGTCTCGCCGGACGGACGCAGCGTTGCCTATATCGGCGGCTGGATGAGCGATTTCGGCTCGGCGGGAGGCGACGCCTTCCTGCTGCCGCTGGACCATCCCGGCGCCGCACCGGCCGACCTAACACGCGGCCTGCGCGCCACCGTCACCTTGCTGGACTGGCAGTGCGGCGGCGGCCTCACCGGTGCCGCACTCGCCGGCGCGCGCACGCAGGCGCTCGCACTCGCGCCGGGCAGGACTCCTCGCCCGCTCTGGTCCGCCGAGGCGGGCATCGGCACCGGCGGCTGGAACCAGGGCTTTGCCTGTGCCGGAGGTCATAGCGCCGCCGTCCGGCAGGGCTTCACCACGCCGCCGGAACTCGCCCTTGGCACGGTGGGGCGCTGGCGCACGATCACCCGCGTCAATGCCGGACACACGGCGCCGGTCCAGGCCAGCAGCATCGAGTGGAAGGACGGCCCGTTCGACGTGCAGGGCTGGCTGCTGCAGCCCTCGCCGCTTCCCGCCGGTCGGCGCCCCTTGCTGGTCGACGTGCATGGCGGCCCGCAGGCGGCGGAGTCGCCGGAATACCTCGCGGAGCAAGGCACGCGACGGGCGCTGCTCGCCGCCGGCTACGACGTCTTCCTGCCGAACTATCGCGGCAGCTTCGGCCAGGGCGAGGCGTTCGCCGCGGCCAGCGCCGGCGATCTCGGCGGCGGCGACTTCCGCGACATCATGACCGGAGTCGATGCCGTCGAACGGGCAACGCCGGTCGATGACCACCGCCTCGGCATCCTCGGCGGCAGCTATGGCGGCTACATGGCGATGTGGGCGGTGACGCAGACGCATCGTTTCGCCGCCGCGGCCACGCATGCCGGCGTCTCGGACTGGCTGTCGATCCAGGGCGAGGCGCCGCAGATGACCGCCGACGCGCCGGACCCGAGCTTCGGCACGCTGGTCTACGACGATCCGCGACCGCAGCTGCGCGCCTCGCCGATCACCCATATGCGCGGCGTGCGCACGCCGATGCTGATCACCGTGGGCGAGCGCGACGTGGAATGCCCGCTGCCGCAGAGCCTGGAGTTCTACCAGGCGTTACGCACGCTGGGCGTGCCGACCAGCTTCGTCGTCTATGCCGGCGAGGGCCATGCCTTCCGCAAGGAAGCCGACCGCAGCGACGAGCGCCGTCGCACGCTGGCCTGGTTCGACCGCTGGCTTGCGGCGCCTCGCGACGGATCAGCCGGGCGTTGAGCCTTCAAGGCCAGGGCTCTGCCCTGGACCCGCTCAAGGCTCGGCCTTGAGAATCCATCTAGAGGTTTCCGAAGGCGAGCCTGTGGCAGGATCGAGCCGCGACGCGGATCGACGGGCGGAGCCCCAACTTCAACCCTGGGCATGTGTGATATAGTCAGCCGACATGACGCGCTTCCTCATCGGTCGCACGATCCGCCGCCTCAGGCAGGAACGCGGCCTCGCGCAGGCAGCGCTGGCGACAAAGCTTGGTATCTCCGCGAGCTACCTGAACCTGATCGAGCATGACGAGCGTCCGGTCACCGCGTCGCTGCTGATCAAGCTGACGCGGCAACTGGACGTCGAGCTGGATGTGCTCTCCGGCCAGAAGGAACGCAGCCTTACCGTCGGGTTGCGCGAGGCGCTGACGGATCCGCTGCTCGGCGCCGAGCCGGTCAGCGAGGAGGCCTTCGCCGCCATCGCCGCCTATCCGGCTGCCGCACGCGCGGTGCTGGCATTGTCGCGCGCCTGGATTGCTGCGAGGCAGGACGCATCGGGCATGGCGTTGCCCTCCGGACGGCGCATCAAGCTGCCGCATATCGAAGCGCGCGCGGTGTTCGACGAGAACGCCAACCACTTCCCTGAACTCGAGCAGGCGGCGACGGCGATACGGTTCGATCTGGAGCGCGAGGCGAGCCTGCGCGGACAGGGTGGCCAGCCCGAGATGAACCACGCGCTCGCGGAGCGGCTCCGCAACCAGCATGGCCTGGTGGTGCGCGTGGGCCCGCTGCAGGGCGCGCTGCGCTCCTACGATCCGCAGGCCCGGCTGCTGATGCTCTCCGACCTGCTCAAGCGGGAGAGCCGCGGGTTCCACATGGCGTTCCAGCTGGCACTGATCGAGGCCCACGACGTCGTCGAGCGGCTGATCCTCGCCTCCGCTCCGTCCTCCGAGGAGGCCGCGTCGATCCTGCGGATCGGCCTGCTGAACTACACCGCGGCTGCGATGCTGATGCCGTACGAAACGATGCTCGAGGCGGCGACGGTGCTGCGCTACGACGTCGAGCTGCTCGCGGCGCGGTTCGCGGTCTCCTACGAGCAGGCGGCGCAACGCCTCTCCACGCTGCAGCGTCCCGGCCAGCGCGGGGTGCCGCTGTTCTTCCTGCGCATGGATGCGGCCAGCAACATCACCAAGGCGTTCGCGGGCGGCGGCTTCCACTTCACCCAGGCTGGCGGCTCCTGTCCACTCTGGGTCGCGAACACGGCGTTCTCGCAACCTGGAAGGATGAACGTGCAGGTGGGACAGCTGCCGGACGGCGCGACGTATCTCTGCTTCGCGCGCGTCGTCACCGGCAGCGCGACCGCCTGGCAGGAGCCGCCGCCGACGCACGTCATCGCCATGGGCTGCGAGATCGGCCACGCGGCGGAGGTCGTCTACTCGGACGGGCTCGATCTCGCCCGTGCGGCGACGCCGATCGGCCTGTCCTGCCAGCTCTGCGACTGGACCGAGTGTCGAAGCCGGGCCTACCCGCCCCTACACCATCGCCTATCGCTCGACGTCAACCGCCGCTCATCGGCGCCGATGATCTCGCCCGGACGAGGCTGAACGTCCAGGAGACGAGGCTGGGCTGCCATGCGGTCAGGTGACACCTGGAACGTACCAGGTCGCAGGAGATGCCGAGGATCGAGGTGCAAGGCGTTCCGCGGCATTCTCGATGGAACCGTGCTCCACGAGCCGTC
>CAXUCM010000396.1:0-3322 GCA_964249315.1 uncultured Acetobacteraceae bacterium
CCTTCTCTGAAGTGGATCAGGCGCGCGCGTATTTCCGGTCGAGGGCGTCGATCGCACGGACGTTGGCCGCCGAGCGGCCATGGGGATCGAACTGCTGCGCGAGCCAGGCATCGACGATCGACTTGGCCAGCTCGGGGCCGATCACGCGCGCGCCCATGGTGATGATATGGGCGTCGTTGCTCAGTGCCGCGCGCTCGGCGGAGTAGGTGTCGTGGGTCAGTGCGGCGCGGATGCCGGGGATCTTGTTGGCCGAGATCGATACGCCGATGCCGGTGCCGCAGCACAGGATGCCGCGGTCGAACTCGCCGCCGAGGATGCGCTGGGCGACGCGTTCGGACAGTCCGGCATAGAGCTCGTCGCCGCTTGCGCCGTCGCGGGAGAGGTCGCTGACCTCGTGGCGGCCGTCCTGTCCGAGATGTTCGGCGATGATGCGGATGAGCGGCTCGCCGGCCGCGTCGCCGCCTAGTGCGATGCGCATGGATCATGCCTCCTATGGTCGCCTGCGAAGATATGGATCGCGCCGTGCAGGACTCGACGCGGCGGCCTCGAGCTCAACGCGTGAGCGTAAAGGCGGAGACGTATCGGGTCGTGTTGGCCTTGGTGAGCAGGACGCAGTTGAACAGCTGCTTCTCGCTCGCGGCCCCGGTCTTGCCGGACTTCAGGAACGAATCCGCCTCGTCCACCGCCTTGGCGGAGAAGATCGCCACCGGCTGCAGCACGGTATATTGCAGCTCGCCCGACTTGATCGCCGCGACGGCGTCCGGAGACCCGTCGAAACCGCCGACCTTGATGCTCGACAGCTTGCCCGCCTCCTTCAGCGCCGCGATCGCGCCGAGCGCCATCTCGTCATTGCCGCTGATCACGCCGATGATGTCGGGATGCGCCTGCAGCAGGTTCTGCATCTTGTCGTGCCCCTGCGTGCGATCCCAGTTGGCGACCTGCGACCCGGCCTTGTGCAGGTCGGCGTACTGGCTGAGGACGCTCTCGTAGCCGTTCGACCGCGTCGCGGCGTTATTGTCGGAGGGGGAACCGAGCAGTTCGACGTAGTTGCCCTTCTGCCCGACATTCCTCACCCAGCGCTGCGCTCCGAGTGCGGCACCTTGCGCGTTGTTGGAGACGAGCTGCGCCTTGGCGAGGCCCTCCTGGTTGATCTCGGCATTGACCAGGAACACCGGGATCTGCGCGGCGATGGCCTTCTTCACCGCACCGACGGACCCGCTCGCATTCGCGGGGTCGAGGATGATCGCCACGGACCGGTTGGTGATCGCGGTGTCGATCAGGTTGCTCTCGGTGTTGGTGTCGCCCTTGGAGGCGCCGACGCTCGTCGCGTAGCCGAGCTTCTGCGCCTCGGCGGCGGCGACCTTGCCTTCGGTCAGCCAGTACGGGTTGGAGGGATCGTTCACGATGATCGTCATCAGCCCCTTCGCGGCCGCGTCGGCCCGGGACGACGTCGCCGCGATGGCAGGCGCCGCCAGCGCCATCGCGGCGAGTGCGATGACCGTTCTTCTCTTCGACATGGAGCGTTTCCTCTTTCGCAATGGAAGTGTCAGCCCGGCGACGCGGTCGCTGCGGGCGCCGTCGTCGCCGGCGCGTGCCTGGGGCGACGACGATACTGGATGGCGTTCAGCAGCACCGCGAGCACGATCACGGCGCCGGTGAAGACCGTCTGCCAGTAGGAGGAGATGCCGATGATGACCAGCCCGTCGGAGAGGAAGCCGATGACGAAGGCGCCGAGCATCGTGCCTCGTATGTTGCCGCGGCCGCCGGTCAGCGCGGCGCCGCCGATCACCACCGCGGCGATCGCGGTCAGCTCGTAGGAGACGCCGGCGGTCGGCCCTGCCGAGGTAAGCTGGGAGGTCAGGATGAGGCCGGCGACGGCGGCGCACATGCCGGACAGCGCGTAGACCGCGACCTGCACCCGCTTGACCGGAACGCCGGAGAGTTCCGCCGCGCGCTCGTTGCCGCCGGAGGCATACAGCCATCGCCCGAACGCGGTGCGGCCGAGCACGACATGGCCGACGATCGCGATCACGGCGAGGACGAGGACGCCGATCGGGATGCCGAGCAGATGGTTGAACCCGAGCCAGTCGAAGCCCGCATTGCCGAGTTCCGGCCTGCCGCCGAGGTCGTTGTAGGTCAGGCCGTTGGTGATCAGCAGGGCGACGCCGCGCGCCACGTACATCACGCCCAGGGTGGCGACGAAGGCCGGAACCTTGAACCGCGCGACCAGCACTCCATTCAGCAGCCCGACGAAACCGCCGAGCGCGCAGGTCAGCACCGCGACCGCCCAGACCGGCGGATACAGCGTGACGCCGAACGCCTTGAGCGTCACGCCCTGCATGAGGAAACCGGCGATGACGCCGCAGAGTCCGAGCGTGGATCCCACCGACAGATCGATCCCGCCATTGAGGATGACGAGCAGCATGCCGACCGCGAGGATCCCGTAGATGGCGACGTGCGAGGCCATCGTCAGGAAGTTATGCACGGAGAAGTAGTACGGCGAGAGCAACGAGAACACGAGGATGATGACGATCAGGGCGAAGAACGCACGGCCTTCCAGCAGCAGCCGGCCGAGTTCGAAATCGCCGCCGAACATGCTCATCCGCGCGGGTCTGGGCGACAGGCTGATGTCTCTCATGCTCGACACTCTGGCTCGCGTTGATCGTCAGGCCGCCACGGCCTCGCCGGAGGCGGCCATGATTTCCTCCTTGGAAGCGCCCGGCCCGAACTGCGCCGAGATCCTGCCACGGCGCATGACGATCACGCGGTGCGCGATGCTCAGGCACTCATGCACTTCCGAGGTCGAGAACAGCACGGCAAGCCCGCGCGCCGCCCGTTCGCTCAGCAGGCGGAACACCTCGGCCTTGGCGCCGATATCGATGCCGCGGCTCGGCTCGTCCAGCAGGATCACCTTGGGATGCGTCGCCAGCATCTTGCCGATGACGACCTTCTGCTGGTTGCCGCCCGAGAGCGAGCCGATCATGGCGCCGCCGCCGGCGGTCTTGATGTGGACGCTGCGGATGGATCCGTCGACCAGCTCGCGTTCCAGCGGCCGCGAGGTCAGCATCCGCCGCGTGAACGCGCCGATGCTGGACAGCGACAGGTTCTGGCCGACCGACATCGTCTGCACCAGCCCGTCGCGCTGGCGATCTTCCGGCACCAGCACGAGGCCCCGCTCGATGCGTCCGGCGATGCTCAGCCCGGCCAGCCGGCGGCCTTCGAGGTACGCCTCGCCGCCGACCATCGGCACGCGGCCGGCGACCGCCTCCAGCAGCTCGGTGCGCCCGGCGCCCATCAGCCCGTAGATGCAGACGATCTCGCC
>CAXUCM010000397.1:0-3275 GCA_964249315.1 uncultured Acetobacteraceae bacterium
CGCGGACGCTCACGGCCTCTGGCCGGTGGTCTCCGCAACCGACTGGTGCGGCCAGTTCAGCACCGACATAGCTACCGCCGGGACCGCCGACTAGCCGCTCCGTCACCATGCGCGCGACAACCCGACAATAGATCATCATGCGGACCGTTCCAGGTCGTGACGGTCGGGCAACCTGTTGACAAGGGTCTGCCCATCGCCACCCTCCCAGGATGGTCCGGGTCGCGACGTCACTTTCTGGTCATCCGAAACGACGCGGGTGGCGGCGCGCTCACGTCCTGCTCTGCCTGACGACACTCGCGGCGGCGCCGCTCGGGCAGCCTGCCCCGCCTCCGGATCGCCTCAGCCTGGTCGCGCAGAACGCCAGGACGATTTGGGGCGGCGTCGTGCGGTCGCCGGATGGACGCGTCTTCGTCGAATTTCCCCGCCTCGCCGGAGATCCGGGCGTCTCGCTGGCCGTGATCGGCAGCGACGGCAGGACGGTCGCCTATCCGGGTGGCGCGTGGAACGACTGGCCGCCGAGTGACGGCAAGGTCGACGTCGTCCACTGCTTCGTCGGCCTGAGCGCGATCCGCCTCGCGTCCGACAGCACCCTCTGGGTCGTCGATACCGGCGTGCCCGGCTTCGGCAAGGCACCCCTGCCGGACGCGACCAAGCTGATCCAGATCGACCTTACCCACGATCGCGTCATCCGGACCGTGGTGCTGCCGGCGTCGGTTCTGCGGCCGAGGAGCATGATCGCCGACATCCGCTTCAACGGTCGCCGCGCCTACCTCACCGATGCCGGCGCGCCCGGGCTGATCGTGCTGGATCTCGCCGGCGGCAACGCGCGACGTCTGCTCGACGGCAATCCCTCGTTGACGGCGCAGCGGCCGATCGTCGCCGACGGCGAGACGCTCAAGGGCCCGGACGGCAAGCCGATGATGATCCACGCCGACCAGCTCGAGGTCGGCGTCGACGGCAAGTATCTCTATTTCCAGCCGCTGCCCGGGCCGATGTCCCGCATCCCGACCAGCCTGCTCGATGACGACGCGGCGAGTCCGCAGGCGGTCGCGGCCGGGGTCGAGTTCTGGTACGACACGCCGGCCCTGGGCGGCACCGCGATCGGCCCGGACGGCACGCTCTATCTCGACGACGTCGAGGATGACAGCGTCCTCGGCCTCGGCCCGGATCGCGTGCGCCGCACCGTCATCCGCGATCCCCGGCTGCACTGGCCGGCGGCACCGTTCCTGCGCGACGGCCTGCTGACGATCCCGGCGGCACAACTCGATCGCGCGAGCACCTTCCATCGCGGCAAGTCGCAGATCGTCTTCCCGGTCGACCTCTTCGATCTGCGCGTGTCCGCCACGCCTCCGCCTCCGGCACCACGGCCGTAACCAGGCGCGCGCTCCGCAAGACCATAGCGGGCTTCGTTCTTGCCGCCGACCGGTCTATGAGAGAGGCCATGCGCTACATCTCCACACGGGGCGAGGCTCCGGTCCGCGACTTCGCGGGCGTCCTGCTCGCCGGCCTCGCCGAGGATGGCGGGCTGTACGTGCCGGAGACCTGGCCGCAGCTCGGACCGGACGAGTGGCGCGCCCTGCGCGGACTGCCCTATCCGGTCCTCGCCGCGCGCATCCTCGCACCCTTCACCGCCGGTTCGATCGAGCCCGCCACGCTGGAACGGCTCTGCCGGGAGGCCTATGCCGGCTTCGGCCATCCGGCGGTGGTGCCGCTGGTGCAGCTCGACGGCGAGCTGTTCGTCCAGGAGCTGTTCCACGGCCCGACGCTCGCCTTCAAGGACGTGGCGATGCAGCTGCTCGGCCGGCTGTTCGATCACGTGCTGACCGAGCGCGACGCCCGCGTCACCATCATCGGCGCCACCTCGGGCGACACCGGCTCCGCCGCGATCGAGGCCTGCCGCGACCGCGAGCGGCTGGGCGTCGTGATCCTGCATCCGCTCGGTCGCACCAGCGAGGTGCAGCGCCGGCAGATGACCACGGTGCTGTCGTCCAACATCGCCAACCTGGCGGTGCACGGCAGCTTCGATGACTGCCAGGACCTGGTCAAGGCGATGTTCGCCGACGCCCCGTTCCGCGACGACCTTCGGCTCTCCGCGGTCAACTCGATCAACTGGGCCCGCGTCGCGGCGCAGATCCCGTACTACGTCGCCGCCGCCCTCAGCCTCGGCGCGCCCGACCGCCCGGTCTGCTTCTCGGTGCCGACCGGCAATTTCGGCAACGTGCTGGCGGCCTGGGCCGCGCGTCGGATGGGGCTGCCGGTGAGCCGGCTGTGCATCGGCGCCAACCGCAACGACATCCTCGCGCGCTTCCTCGGGGCCAACGACATGAGCCTGCGCCCGGTCGTGCCCAGCCTGTCGCCGTCGATGGATATCGGGGTCAGCTCGAACTTCGAGCGGCTGCTGTTCGAGCTGCTCGACCGCGACCCCGCCGCGTGCGCGCGGATCATGACCGGGTTCCGCCGCGACGGCCGGATGGACGTGCCGCGGGCCGCCTGGCAGCGCGCCACCGCGCTGTTCCAGGGCGTGACCCTGGACGACGAGGCGACCCGTGCCGAGATCCGTCGCCTGCACGACGCCACCGGCTACCTCGCCGACCCGCACACCGCGATCGGCATCGCCGCCGCGCGCGCGCTCGCGATCCCCGGCACCCCGAGCATCGCCATGGCGACCGCGCACCCGGCCAAGTTCCCCGACGCCATGCTTGCCGCGACCGGGATCCGTCCGGCGCTGCCGCCGCGGCTCGCCGACCTCTACGAGCGCGAGGAGCGCTACCGCCGCGTGCCGAACCAGCTCGACGCGGTCGAGCAGGCCGTCCGCGCCGCGATCCTCAAGAACGCCGCCTGAACCTCTAGCCACCGTCACTGGAACCTCATGACCGAACCGACCCGCGTCACCCGCCTGCCTTCCGGCCTGCTCGTCGTCACCGAACGGATGGACCGGGTCGAGACCGTCTCGCTCGGCGCCTACGTCGCCAGCGGCACACGCAACGAGGCCGCCGAGGAAAACGGCGTGTCGCACTTCCTCGAGCACATGGCCTTCAAGGGCACCGCCCGACGCTCGGCGGCCGCCATCGCCGAGGCGATCGAGAATGTCGGCGGCCACATCAACGCCTACACCGCGCGCGAGCAGACCGCCTACTACGTGAAGCTGCTGAAGGAGGACCTGGCGCTCGGGGCCGACATCATCGGCGACATCCTGACCCACAGCAGCTTCGCGCCGGACGAGCTGGAGCGCGAGCGCGGCGTGATCCTGCAGGAGATCGGCCAGGCCAACGACA
>CAXUCM010000398.1:0-3275 GCA_964249315.1 uncultured Acetobacteraceae bacterium
AGCCGAACACCGTGCCGACCAGGGAGCCGCGGCCGCCCATCAGGCTGATGCCGCCGATCACCGCGGCGGCGATCGCGTTCAGCTCGTAGCCGGTTCCGGTGTTGGCGATGCCGGCGGTGGCGCGCGCCGCCAGCAGCACGCCGGCGATCCCGGCCAGCATCCCGGAGATGGTGTAGACGGCGAAGCGCGTCCTGCGCAGGCTGACGCCGGCGACGCGGGCCGCATGCGCGTTGCCGCCGACGGCGTAGATGTGCATGCCGAACCGGGTCCGCGCCAGCACCAGCCAGGACAGCAGCACCACCGCGATCATCACCAGCACCGGGATGGAGATGCCGCCGATGGTGCCGGAGAGCGACAGGAACTGGTCGGACAGGCCGGAGATCGGCTGGCCGTCGCTGAACACGAAGGCGAGGCCGGAGGCGACCGTCATGTTGCCCAGCGTGGCGACGAAGGGGGGCACCTTCGCCAGCGCCACCAGCGCGCCGTTGAAGGCGCCGATCGCGCCGCCCGCGAGGATGCCGAGCCCGACCGCCTCGGCGCAGGTCAGCGCCCCGTCATTCTGCGCGAACAGGGCGGCGGCGACGCCGGCGAGGCCGACCACGCTGCCGACCGACAGATCGATGCCGCCGGTCAGGATCACGAAGGTCGCCCCGGTCGCCAGCAGCGCGTTCGCCGCCACCTGGATCAGGATGACGTTCATGTTGGACAGCGTCATGAACGAGTGGTTCGAGACCGCCAGCGTCACCAGGAACAGCGCCAGGATGATGACCAGCGCGTAGCGCAGCGCGAACCGTCCCATTCGCCGCATGTCGAGGCTGGGACGCGCCAGGATCGTCTCAGTGCGTTGCACGGTCGCCCCTTCCCATCGCCAGACGCAGGATCCGCTCCTGGTCGAGCTCGTCCTTGCCCAGTTCGCCCATGATGCCGCCGCCGCGCATGACCAGCACCCGGTGCGACAGGTTGATCAGCTCCGGCATGTCCGAGGAGGCGAGCAGGATCGCGACGCCGGAGGCGGCCAGCTCGTTGATCAGCCGATACAGCTCGGACCGCGCGCCCACGTCGATGCCGCGGGTCGGCTCGTCGAGGATCAGCACGCGCGGCATCCCGGTGACCAGCCAGCGCGCCAGCGCCACCTTCTGCTGGTTGCCGCCGGAGAGGTGGCCGACCCGCTGGCCGAGCGTCGCGTAGAGCACCCGGGTGCGCTTGAGCACGTCGAGCGCGCGGGTGCGGCGGCGCGCATTGTCGATCAGGCCGGCGGCCCCGGTGAACTCGTTCAGGTGCGGCAGGGTGATGTTGTCGAGGATCGACAGCGAGGTCAGCACCCCGGCCAGCTTGCGGTCCTCCGGCACCATGGCGATGCCGCGCCGGATCGAGCGATCCATCTGGCCGAGCGGCAGCGGGTCGCCGTCGAGCACGACGCTGCCGGTGGCAGGACGCAGGCCGAAGATCGCCTCCAGCATCTCGCTGCGGCCGGCGCCGATCAGGCCGCCGAAGCCGAGGATCTCGCCCGGGCGCAGGGTGAACGAGATGCGCTGGTCGCTGCCCGCGACCAGCAGGTCCTGCACGCGCAGCACCGGCTCGGCCCGGTTCTCGGCGATCTCGCGGTCCGGGAACAGCTCGGCGATCTCGCGCCCGACCATGTGGGTGATGATCTGGCGTTCGCTCAGCGCGGCACTCGGCTCGTGGCGGATGATGGCGCCGTCGCGCATGATCGCCACCGTGTCGGCGATCGCCTCGATCTCCTCCATGCGGTGGCTGGTGTAGAGGATGCAGGTGCCGCGCTCGCGCAGCATCGCGATCACCCGGAACAGCTGCTCGGTCTCGCGCGAGGACAGCGACGAGGACGGCTCGTCCATCAGCACGATCCGCGAGTCCCACGAGGTCGCCTTGAGGATCTCGACCATCTGCGTCGCCGCGACCCCGAGCGTGTGCATCGGCACGGTCGGATCCAGGCTCAGCCCGACGCCCTCGAGCATGGCGGCGGCCTGTTCGATCATCGCGCGTCGCCTGACCAGCCCGAACGGCCCGGTGGTCTCGTGGCCGATCAGCAGGTTCTGCCACAGCCGCATCTGCGGGATCGGCGCCAGCTCCTGCGGGATGATCGACACTCCGGCGGCCTGGGCGTGCTTCGGGTCGAACCGGCGCACCGGCGTGCCGTGCAGCGACAGGCTGCCGCCATCGGGCGTCAGCTGGCCGGCGATCAGCTTGAACAGGGTGGATTTGCCGGCGCCGTTCTCGCCGGCCAGCACGTTGACGCTGCCGGCGAGGAAGCGGACCGAAACGTCGCGCAGCACCGGCACGCCGTCGAAGCCCTTCGACAGCAGCTCGCAGGCGATCGCCGCCTCTGCCGCATTCGCCGCAATCATCCCGGCATCGCCGCGACGTTGCCGTCATCGACGGAGATCACGCGGCCGGCGAGAGAGGCCTGCTCGCCGACGCAGCCGGCGTGGGCGACGACGATGTCGAGGCCGCCAGGACCCGCGCCCACCGCTTCGAACGCCTGCTGCACCGAGGCGGCATCGGTGACGTCGCAGACCACCGCGGTCGCCTCGCGCGCCTCGGACCAGAGACCTTGCATTGATCCTCTCGGCGATGCCGGCCGGAGTCCCTCCCGGACCGGGCGCGGCAAGCTAGGAGTCGAACTTCATGAGTGTCAATGCGACCAGGGTGGTGAACGGATGTCGGGAGAGGCACGAACGTGGGCACGGAAACCGTGACAAACTCTGCCGCTTGGTGACATAAAGTTAGCCGGCGACGCGGGCCGGACGGTCAGATGGGGTAGGTTTCGCCGTCCATGTGGAAGGAGGAGCCATCCGGGGAGAAGCGGATGACGCGTCCGGTCTTGGCGAGGATGTCGCGCTCCAGCGTGCGCTTGCGTCGCTCGAACTCTCCCCTCGGGTCGAACCCGGGAGCGAGGCGTCTGGCCGTGCCGTGCACGACATGCAGCCGGGCACCCAGTTGTTCCAGACCTGTAGGCATAGCTTCAGCGTCGTGATTGCTTGCGTTCTGGGCCATCTGGGCTTCTCTGACTGCCCGTCAATAGTAACCCGGCAACGATTACTCATCAATTAAGAGACTTGATTTCTCGAACTTTTACCGGAGCGCATGTCTATTGTTGTCTTGTAATACTGTTATGTCTCTTGCCGGCTTGAAAACGGAGGAACCATCCGGAGGACTGCATCTCCGGAGGCGACACGCGGCTCGCTGTCATGGACCCGGCCCGGGAGGGTGGTGCCGACACTCGGAATTGAACCGAGGACCTACTGATTACGAAT
>CAXUCM010000399.1:0-3270 GCA_964249315.1 uncultured Acetobacteraceae bacterium
TCGCCGAGCAGGTGATCCGTCCCACAGGCCTGATCGACCCGGTCACCGAGATCCGCCCGGTCGAGCGACAGGTCGACGACCTGCTCGCCGAGTGCCGGCTGGTGATCGGCCAGGGCAGCCGCGTGCTGGTCACCACGCTGACCAAGCGCATGGCCGAGGACCTCACCGACTACATGACCGAGGCCGGCATCAAGGTCCGCTACCTGCATTCCGACGTCGACACGCTGGAGCGGATCGAGATCATCCGCGACCTGCGGCTCGGCGTGTTCGACGTGCTGATCGGCATCAACCTGCTGCGCGAGGGACTCGACATCCCCGAATGCGCGCTGGTGGCGATCCTGGATGCGGACAAGGAGGGCTTCCTGCGCAGCCGCACCTCGCTGGTGCAGACGATCGGCCGGGCGGCGCGCAACATCGACGGCCGGGTGCTGCTCTATGCCGACATCATGACCGAAAGCCTGCGCTTCGCCATCGAGGAGACCGGCCGCCGTCGCGACAAGCAGACCGCCTGGAACGTCGCCCACGGCATCACCCCGCAATCGGTGCGCACCCATATCCGCGAGGCGATGACGTCGGTGTTCGAGCAGGACTACGTCACCATCGCCCCGGTCAAGGACACCAGCGCGATCGAGTTCGTCGGACGCGACCTGCGCGCCTCGATCGCCGAGCTCGAGCGCCGGATGCGCGCCGCCGCCGCCGACCTCGAGTTCGAGAACGCCGCGCGCCTGCGCGACGAGATCAAGCGGCTCGAGGCGCTCGATCTCGGCCTGGAGCCGCCGCCGGCGGCGACGCCGCGCGCCAGCCGGCGCGACCGCACGCCGGAGCCGCTCGGACCCGGCGGCGGCGGCTACGACCCGGCCAAGCGGCGCGGCAAGCGTCGCGGCTGATGGACGAGGATGCGGACGGCGTCGTCCCTCTGCCGGGCGGCCTGCACTGCTACGTCACTCCGGCGGGTCTCGCCCGGATGCGGGCTGAGCTGGACCGGCTGATGCGCGAGGAGCGGCCGCGGATCGTCGAGATCGTCTCCTGGGCCGCCGGCAACGGCGACCGCTCCGAGAACGGCGACTACCTCTACGGCAAGAAGCGGCTGCGCGAGATCGACCGTCGCGCCCGCTTCCTCGGCAAGCGCATCGAGCGCGCCCGCATCGTCGACCCGCGCGCGCAGACCCGGCGCGACCAGGTGTTCTTCGGCGCCACCGTCCGCTTCGTGCATGCCGACGACACCGAGCGCACGGTGACCATCGTCGGCGTCGACGAGGCGGAGCAGGCGGGCGAGATCAGCTTGGCCTCGCCGGTGGCGCGTGCGCTGCTGCAGCGACGGGTCGGCGACGAGGTGCGGCTGGACACGCCGAGCGGCGCGGTGCTGGTCGAGATCACCGCGATTGCCTATCCGTCCTGAACGGCTTTCCAGGAGAGCTGCCGTATGCCTTCCAGCCCGCTCAAGGTCGCGGTCCAGATGGATCCGATCGAGGGCGTCGACATCGACGCCGACTCCACCTTCGCGCTGATGCTGGAGGCGCAGGCGCGCGGTCATGCGCTGTGGGTCTACGAGGTGCGTCATCTCAGCCTGCGCGAGGGGCGCGGCGACCCGGCCGCACCGCGGCTGCACCGGCTGACGGCGCGCGCGCGTCCGGTGCAGCTCGAACGCCGGCACGGCGCGCACGCGCGCTTCGGCGCGGAGACCGTGCTCGACCTCGCCGGCATCGACGTGGTGCTGATGCGCCAGGACCCGCCCTTCGACATGGCCTACATCACCGCGACGCACCTGCTCGAGCACGTGCACCCGCAGACGCTGGTGGTGAACGATCCGCGCGCGGTGCGCGACGCGCCGGAGAAGCTGCTGGTCACGCACTTCCCCGACCTGATGCCGCCGACGCTGGTGAGCTGGGACGTCGAGGCGATCCGCGCCTTTCGCGCCGAGCACGGCGACATCATCGTCAAGCCGCTGTTCGGCAATGGCGGCGCCGGCGTGTTCCGGCTGCGCCAGGACGACGAGAACTTCGCCTCGGTGCTGGAGATGTTCTTCTCGCACTCGCGCGAGCCGCTGATGATCCAGCGCTACGAGCCGGCGGTGCGCGCCGGCGACAAGCGCATCATCCTGGCCGACGGCGAGCCGATCGGCGCGATCAACCGGGTGCCGGCGCAGGGCGAGGCGCGCTCGAACATGCATGTCGGCGGCGTCGCCGAGCGTAGCCCGCTGACCGCGCGCGACCGCGAGATCTGCCGACGGATCGGCCCGCATCTGCGCGACACCGGGCTGATCTTCGCCGGCATCGACGTGATCGGGGACTGGCTCACCGAGATCAACGTGACCTCGCCGACCGGGCTGCAGCAGATCGACCGGTTCGACGGCATCAACAGCGCCGGGCTGATCTGGGACCGGATCGAGGCGCGCCTGGCTACTTCCTCGACGACCTGAAGGCTGCGCGCAGCCGGTCGGTGAGCGGCTCGTGGCGGATGCGGTTGTCCAGCCACTCGTAGAGCGGTTTGCGGAAGAAGTAGATCAGGCCCCCGATCCAGAACAGCGCGGTCAGCAGCATCAGGCAGAGGTCCAGGTGTCTCATGACGGCGCCTCCTGCCCGTGCGCGAAGGCCAGGGCGCTGCCCTGGACCCGCTCAAGGCTCAGCCTTGAGAATCCGTTTATCAAGCGGTTTTCGACGGCGGAGCCGCAACCTGGAACCTGCGCACCCGTGTCACGCTGTTGCCTCTTGCTGCCGCGACACTTGCAGGGCAGAGAAGGGGTCCGATGAGCCACGCCCTCCGAGACCATACGCCACGTGGCCCCGACGGTCCCGTTCCCCGCTCCGCGCTCGATGCGGCGGCGGTCAAGGCAGCCTATCGCCGCTGGGCCGGCGTCTACGACGCGGTGTTCGGCGGCATTTCGGCATACGGTCGCAGGCGCGCGGTCGCCGCGGTGAACCGGCTGCCCGGCGAGCGGGTGCTCGAGGTGGGCGTCGGCACCGGGCTTTCGCTCCCAAGCTACTCCAAGGATAGCCGCATCGTCGGCATCGATATCTCCCAGCCAATGCTGGAAAAGGCTCGCCAGCGAGCATTGGAAAGTTTGGATCACGAGAACGGCACAATCCGCGTTGGTCTCTTGCGGAAACATGGCGTCGGCAACAGTGCAGCGACGGAATTGGAGAGGCGACAGCAAGAGTTTGAGACAATGCGAAAAGTGCAAAACAGGGCTCGAAGGGTGAATCAGTTGCTTGCTCTTGGCGTCTCGGCTGGAGCATGGCTAGGGCTCTGGATCGTTGGAAGCGGCGTGAT
>CAXUCM010000400.1:0-3256 GCA_964249315.1 uncultured Acetobacteraceae bacterium
CCGGCCGGCGATCCGCGCGAGCAGCGCCGTGATCGCAGCGCTGCTGTCCGATGCGGCGGCGCTGGCGGCATTTGCACAACGCGCCGCCGCCCCCATCTCGCTGGCTGTGGATGACACCCTGCCCGCTTCGTCCTGGACCATCGCGCATGACTGAACCCAAGCCGCCGCTCGCGACCTGTCCGATCTGCGGACGCGCCACCGAGCCGAAGCTGCGGCCGTTCTGCTCGAAGCGCTGTGCCGACGTCGATCTCGGCCGCTGGTTCTCCGGCCAATATCGCACGCCCTCGCAGCGCATCGAGTCCGACCCGGAGGAGGATGACCGGCTGCCGCCGCCGCTTGATTGACTCACCCGTCTGGGTTAAATCCAGCCGCAGACGACGTGCCGATGGACGCAGTACCAGGGGCCGGCGGGATGCCCAGGTAGCTCAGTTGGTAGAGCATGCGACTGAAAATCGCAGTGTCGGTGGTTCGACTCCGCCCCTGGGCACCATTTCCTGACACCGATGTACGGCGCGAACGGGCAAGCGGGTCGCCATGCTGAAGTCCTGGCTTCTCCCATCCGCGATGCAATCGCGTATGATGCCCGCATGAGCGTGACGCTATCCCCGGACCGGGCCGCCGAAGAACCGATCCTCGACCTGTTCCCGGAGGATCGCGCCGCGCGCTTCGAGCATGCCGGCAACGATCTGCGACGTACGCTGAAGCTCTGGCGCCTGTGCTGGAAGCTCGGCTGGCTCGACGTCAAGCTGCGCTACCGCGGCTCGGTGCTCGGCCCGTTCTGGCTGACCGCCTCGACCACGGTGATGGTCGCCTCGATGGGCGTGATCTACGCGTTCCTGTTCAAGATGAACCTGCGCGAATACCTGCCGTTCCTGTCGCTGTCGCTGGTGCTGTGGGGCTTCATCTCCGGCATGGTGAACGAGGCCACCACCTGCTTCACGCAGTCGGAGAGCATGATCCGCTCGATGCGGATGCCGTTCATCATCCATGCGGTCCGCGTCGTGATCCGCAACCTGCTGGTGCTCGCCCACAACGTCGTCGTCATCCTGATCGTCTTCGCGCTGTTCCGGCTCTGGCCCGGCCTCGCCATCCTGCAGATCCTGCCGGCGCTGGCGCTCTGGCTGCTCGACGGCATCGCCGCCTGCGTCCTGCTCGGTGCGCTGGGCGCGCGGTTTCGCGACGTGACCCCGATCATCGGCAGCATCATGCAGCTCGTCTTCTTCATCACCCCGATCATCTGGAAACCGGAACTGGCCAAGCACGGCCAGCGCTGGCTGCCGCTCAACCCGTTCTACGACCTGCTCGAAATCGTCCGTCGGCCGCTGCTCGGCGGCACCCTGAACGCCGAAATCATCGGCGCCGCGATCGGCTTCAGCGTCGTGCTATGCGGATTGACCGGTCTGCTGTTCACCCGCGTGCGCGCACGCCTCGCCTACTGGATCTGACCGCATGGCCAGCATCGAGGTGCGCGACCTGCACGTCTCCTTTCCGCTCTATCACGGCACCGCGCGTTCGCTGAAGAAGACGTTCGCGGCGGCCGCGTCGAGCCGCCTGCGCGAGGACACGCAACGGCGCATGGTGGTGCGTGCGCTGCGCGGACTCACCTTCTCGCTCGGTCCGGGGGAGAGGCTCGGCCTGGTCGGCGGCAACGGCGCCGGCAAGACCACGCTGCTGCGCAGCCTCGCCGGCATCTACGAGCCGGTGTTCGGCCGGGTGACGGTCAAGGGCGAGCTGCACACGCTGCTCGATACCGGCCTGGGGATGAATTTCGACCTTACCGGTCGCGAGAATATCGGCCTGCGCGGACTCTATGCCGGCCTCGGCGCGCACGCCATCCGCACGCTCGAGGACGACGTGCAGGCGTTCGCCGATCTCGGCGGCTTTCTCGACATGCCGCTGCGCACCTACAGCTCCGGCATGGTGGTCCGGCTGGGCTTCGCGCTCGCGACCTCGATCCGGCCGCAAGTGCTGCTGATGGACGAGTGGTTCCTCGCCGGCGATGGCGCCTTCATGATCAAGGCGCGCGCGCGTCTGGAGGAGCTGGTCCGCCACGCCGAGATCCTGGTGATCTCGACGCACCAGCCGGAGATCATCGCGGCCTGGTGCACTAAGGTGCTCTGGATGGATCAGGGCGTCATCCGCCTCGAGGGAACGCCGGATGAGGTGCTGCCGCATTATCTCGGCCGGCCGGTCAAGCCGGCTCCGGCGATGATGCTGGATGCGACATGATGCGCGTCGGGGCGTGGTGAGCCGGGTGGGGTTCGAACCCACGGCCATTCGATTAAAAGTCGAATGCTCTACCGCTGAGCTACCGGCTCGTTCAGCACGAAAGCCCGCGCTACGTCAGGCGGCCTGGTCAGCCGGACGTATTCGCAGGATCTTGTCCGGGTTTTGTACCACGCCGCTGCCGCCGGCACCACGCTTGATCTTGTCGACATGCTCCATGCCTTCGATCACTTCGCCGGCAATGGTGTACTGGCCGTCCAGGCTCGGCGCCGGCGCGAACATGATGAAGAACTGGCTGTTGGCACTGTGCGGATGCGCGGTGCGAGCCATGCCGAGCGTGCCCCGCACGAACTTGGCCTTGGTGGTGAACTCCGACTTGAGATCGGGCAGCTTGCTGCCGCCGCTGCCGGTGCCGGTCGGATCCCCGCCCTGCGCCATGAAGCCTTCGATGACGCGATGGAACGCGACATCGTCGTAGAAGCCTTCGGCGCTGAGCGTGCGCAGGCGCTCGACCGCCATCGGCGCCAGATCCGGACGCAGCCGGATCACCACGCGGCCGCCGCCTTGCAGCTCGAGGATCAGCGTGTCGGCCGAGGCGTCGGGAATCGTGTCGGACATCGTGTCCCTCCAGGAATGTTTGGCTCAGCCGAGTTTGACGGCGATCTTGCCGAGCGTGTAGGCCGGCACGAAAGAGGTGATGTCGCCTCCGAGTTGCGCGATCTCCTTGACCAGGCGCGAGGAGATGAACTGATGGCGCTCGGTCGCCATCAGGAACACCGTCTCGATGTCCGGATCAAGCCGATGGTTCATGCCGAACATCTGCACTTCGTAGTCGTAGTCGGTGACCACGCGCAGCCCGCGCAGGAGGATGCGCGCCCCGTGCTGGCGCGCGCACTGCACCAGCAGGGTGTCGAACCCGACCACCTCGATCGGCACGCCGGTACGCAGGCCGACCGGCGCCACCTCGGCACGCACGCAGTCGCCCCGCTCGTCGAGGCTCATCCGCGGCTGCTTGCCGATATTGGCGGCG
>CAXUCM010000401.1:0-3256 GCA_964249315.1 uncultured Acetobacteraceae bacterium
GCGCCGCCGTGAAGCGGCTGGCGTCGAAGCCGGTCGAGGGAGACGCGAGCCCGTGCACGGCGCCGGCATGCACGCTGGCGCAGGCGGCGGGCAGCGCGAGCTCGGTCGACGTCGTGCCGGCATCGGCGGCGCGCGCGGCCACGCTCGACGGCGACAGGAGCAGGAGCGAGGCGGCGGCACGGCGGGCGAGGCGGTTCATCGGTGGCCGAAGTTGGCGTAGTGCCGGCAGCGTGGCAATGCATGCGCCCCGGCCATGCCGCCGCGATCGTTCGGGTGTCCCGCCGCATGCCAAGACCTGACCCGTTCCTGCTCGCCCTGATCGCGACCCTGCTGGTGGCGACGCTGCTGCCCTGCCGGGGCGCGGCGGTCGCGCTGTTCCAGGCGCTGAGCGTGATCGTCATCGCCGTGATGTTCTTCCTGCAGGGAGCGCGGCTGTCGCGCGCGGCGATGCTGTCCGGCCTGGGGGCGTGGCAGCTGCATCTGGTGATCTTCGCCTGCACCTTCGCGCTGTTTCCGCTGCTCGGGCTGGCGCTGCACGCGGCCCTGCCGCGGCTGCTGACGCCGACGCTCTGGCTGGGTGTGCTGTTCGTCTGCGCGCTGCCCTCGACGGTGCAGTCCTCGATCGCGTTCACCTCGATCGGGCGGGGAAACGTGCCGGCCGCGGTCTGCGCCGCCACCGCCTCGAACCTGCTCGGCATCGCGGTGACGCCACTGCTGGTCGGGCTGCTGCTCAGCCGCAGCGGCGCCGGCATGTCCGGCCGCGCGGTGCTCGACATCGTGCTGCAGCTGCTGCTGCCGTTCGCGCTGGGCCAGGCGCTGCAGCACTGGATCGGCGGCTGGGCGACGCGCCGCCGCGCGCTGCTCGGCCTCACCGATCGCGGCTCGATCCTGATCGTGGTCTACACCGCCTTCAGCGAGGCGGTGGTGCAGGGGATCTGGCACCGCCTGCCGGCGACGATGCTCGCCCTCGTGCTGCTGGTCGATGCGGTGCTGCTGACCCTGGTGCTGCTGGTGACGCGCTACGGCGCGCGGCTGCTCGGCTTCTCGCGCGCCGACGAGATCGCCATCGTGTTCTGCGGCTCGAAGAAGACGCTGGCGTCCGGGGTGCCGATGGCCGGCGTGCTGTTCCCGCCGGCGACGGTGGGCATGGTGGTGCTGCCGCTGATGGTGTTCCACCAGATCCAGCTGTTCGTCTGCGCGGTGATGGCGCGTCGCTACGGTGCTGCGGCGGCCCCGGCCCGGAGCCCGGCGGAGACGTAGTCCGGCGCGTCGATCGTGGCGATGTCGAGCAGGCGGTGGAACACTTCCGGCTCCTGCGCACCGGAGACCGCCATCTGGTCGCCGATGACGAAGCAGGGCACGCCGCTGATGCCGAGCCGGTGCGCGCGCAGGTTCTCGCCATGGACGATGTCCGCACCCTCGCGCGAGCGCAGGTAGGCGGCGGCCTGGGCCTCGTCGAGCCCGATGCCGGCGGCGATGGCGACCAGGGTGGCCGGATCGCCGATGTCGCGGCCGTCGGTGAAGTGGGCGGAGAACAGCGCCTCGACCGTCTCGTTGCCGCGGCCGAACCGATGCGCCCAGCCCACCAGCCGGTGCGCATCGACGCTGGACGGGATATGGATGACGCGTTCGAAATGGAAATCCACGCCTTCGCCGCGGCCGAGCTGGGTCACCGCGGCGTAGAGCCTCCGGGCGCGCTCCTCGCCGCCGAACTTGCGCACGACGTAGTCGTAGCGCGACATGCCCAGGCGCGGCATGTCCGGGTTCAGCAGGAACGGCCGCCAGGTGATCTCGAAGCCGTAGGCGGCACGCTCGCCGAGAGCCCGCAGCAGCCGGCGCACGCCGAGATAGCACCAGGGGCAGACGAAATCGTGCACGATCTCGATGCTGACGCGGCTGCGAGGGGGAGCGAGAGCGTTCACGGACGCAGTCTATTCCGGAAATTTTTAGATTCGACTAAAATCGGTCATAGCGGAACAATACACGGACATTGGCGGCTCGTCACGCGCTGGGGTTGTGGTCGAGGAAGGCCGGGGCGCTGCCCTGGACCCGCTCAAGGCTCGGCCTTGAGAATCCGTTTAGAGGAATTGGATGGATCGGACGGTGCAGCACGAGCGCTTTGCCGGCTACGTGGCCACGCTCGGGCGCGGGCCGGGACGGTCGCGCGCGTTGAGCCGGGCGGAGGCGGAGGACGCCTTCGCCATGGTGCTGCGCGACGAGCCCGATCCGATGCAGGTCGGCGCCTTCCTGATGCTGCTTCGCTATCGCGGCGAGGATCCCGACGAGGTCACCGGCCTGGTCGAGGCCGCCCGGCGGCATGCCGGCCTCGGTGCTGCGTTGCAGCTCCCCGCCGTGGATCTGGACTGGCCGAGCTACGGCGCCGGCCGCACCCGCGGCGCGCCCTGGTTCCTGCTCGCGGCCCTGGCGCTGGCGGATGCCGGCACGCGCGTGCTGATGCACGGCAGCAACGAGTTCTCCGGCGGCATCGGCGTCGCCGACGCGCTGGCGGCACTCGGCCGACCGGTGCAGCACGATGCCGGCGCGGTGGCCGCTGCGCTGGCGGCGCGTCGCTTCGCGTACTGGCCGGCGGCGGCGATGGCGCCGTCGCTGGAGCGGCTGCTCGGGCTGCGCCGGCTGTTCGGGCTGCGCTCGCCGGTGAATACCGTCGCCCGGCTGCTCGACCCGGCGGATGCGTCCGCCTCGGTCGACGGCGTGTTCCACCCGCCCTACATCGCCTTGCACCTGGCGGTGGCCGAGCGGCTGCGGCGGCGTTCCCTGCTTGTGCTCAAGGGCGGCGGCGGCGAGGCGGAGCGCGCGCCCGGCAAGCCGGTCACGGTGCATCTGCAGCAGGCCGGCACGGCGGCTCGCGAGCTGACCCTGCCGGCGCTGTGCGCGCCGGCGGCACGGACCGGCACGCCGGACGATCCGGCCCGGCTGTGCGCGGTGTGGCGCGGCGCGATCACCGACGAGACCGTGCCCGGCACGATCACCGGCACGATCACTGGCACGATCGCCATCGCCCTGCGGGCGCTCGGGCGCTGCGCCAGCGCGGCGGAGGCCGACGCCGCCGGCGCCGCGATCTGGGCCGGGCGGGAACGATGAAGGCCAGGAACGAGCGGGGCCGCCGCGCGTAGTCGGCGCGTCGAACACATCATTATCGAAGGACGCATGGAAATGAAGACGATCCTGCTGCCGGCGGCTATCGCCGCCACGCTCGTCGCGGCGAGCATCGCGACCGTACCGGCCGCCGCCAAGG
>CAXUCM010000402.1:0-3254 GCA_964249315.1 uncultured Acetobacteraceae bacterium
GGATAAAGATGCTCGCCAGAGCAACGAGCTGGAGCGGGTTCCGTGAGCGAACGCGGACGGAGAACGCTCTAGTGTCCCGAACCTGACGTCCTTCAGACTTCAGGTTCCAAGTGGACACAGGCTAGGCTAACAAGATCGTGGCCTGCCTCCCTTCGAGTTTCAAAGGCAGGACACCAGCAGTTGGTCAGGCGTCCGCGACCTCGATCGCGGTAAGTCCGGCTCCCAGGGCCCATTGCAGGTCGGGCAGCGACAGCGCGAGGCATCCTCGGGTCGGCCGTTCATCGGCCCGCGCCACGTGCAGGAAGATCGCCGAGCCGCGGCCGCGCTGGACCGGTTTGTCATTGTAGCCGAGCACCGCCAGCAGGTCGTAGATCCGGTCCTCGCGCCAGAGCCGCTCGTGCCGCCCAGGATGCGGCAGACGCACCGCCCGGTTGTAGTCCGCATGGGTGGGATCGTCGCACCAGCCATCCTCCGGGTCGATCGGTTCGCGCGGCAGGGTGCCGCAGGCCGGAGGCGGCAGCCGGTCAGCCCGGTAGAGCACGCGGCGCAGCGGCAGCGGCGCCCAGGGTGTGGCACCGTCACCCTCCTGTTTGGCGGCGCTGAGGCCGGCCTCGCCGAACACGCAACGCAGGTCACGCCCATCGAGCCTGAGGATACCGAAGCTCGGCGCCGATGCTCGCAGCACGGCCAATGTCATGGCGGTCTCCTCGCTCGTATGGGCTTTGCCGACGCAACAAGTCGGCTCGACATCGAGCCGTTTTGCACCGCCCGGACCGGCGGAATGAATCACGACAATGTGTGATTTATGCTAGAAGGTGAGCGCGCCACGACTCCATGTCACTGCGTTGTGAGCCCGGCTAGCTGTGTCACTTTTGGTTTTTGCAACGGTAGGTGAGGCGCAGCCGATGTTCTCGTCACGACGAGGAAACCAGGTCGGCCGCGCCGACCGTCAGGAAGAGGTTTAGATGGCGGGTGAACGCCCCATCCTTGTGATCGACGATGATGATGCGCTGCGAGCCACCCTGGTCGAGCAGCTTCAGATCGAATCGGAGTTCAGCGTTGAACAGGCTGCCTCGATCGGAGAGGCGGGACAGAAGATCGGCGGCAACGGGGCACGCTTCGATGCGCTGATCCTCGACGTCACCCTTCCGGACGGCGACGGGCGTGATCTGTGCGCGGACCTGCGACGGCAAGGCCGGCGGATGCCGATCATCATGCTGACCGGCTCCGACGACGAGGCCGACGTCGTGCGCGGGCTCGATGCCGGCGCCAACGACTACGTGGCGAAACCCTTCCGCATCGCCGAGCTGCTGGCGCGGCTGCGTGCGCAGATGCGCATCTTCGAGAACAGCGAGGATGCGGTGTTCACGATCGGCCCCTATACCTTCCGGCCTTCGGCCAAGCTGCTGCAGGAGGCGGTGCGCAACCGCCGCATCCGCCTCACCGAGAAGGAGGCGGCGATCCTGAAGTTCCTCTATCGGGCCGGGACCCGACCAGTGCCGCGGCAAGTGCTGCTGAACGAGGTCTGGGGCTACAATGCCGCCGTCACCACCCACACGCTGGAGACGCACATCTACCGGTTGCGTCAGAAGATCGAACCGGATCCGGCGAATGCCTGCCTGCTGGTGACCGAAGGCGGCGGCTACCGGCTGGACCCGGAAGGGGGCGCCGCGGTGGCGTAGAGCATCATCCGATCGACCGATTGCCTCCGACCGGATGATGCTCGGGAAACAGGACGCTATGAGCTTTGCAGGGAGCCACGGCGAACGGACAGGCTCTAGCCCGAGCGTGCCGCCGTGACGGTCTGGCGCAGCTCGTCCAGGCTGACGGCGCCGGGGATGATCTTGTCGCCGATGACGAAGCTCGGCGTGCCGTTGATGCCGAGCGTTCGAGCGAGCGCCACGCCGGCACGCAGCTGCGCCTCGATCGCGGGATTGGCCATGTCGCGATCGAGCCTGCCGACGTCGATGCCGCTGCGCCCGGCGACCGCCCGGATCTGCTCGAGGTCCGAGGCGCCCGACAGGCCCATGAGCGCGTGCTGGAGCGCGGCGTACTTGTCCTGCTTGCCCGCGGCCGCGATCGCCCGCGCCTGCAGCAGACTGTCCGGGCCGAGGATCGGGATCAGCTTCTCCACGACACGCAGCTTGCGGTCCCCGGCGACGAGGGCATCGAGTTCCGGCAGCGACTTGCGGCAATATGGGCAGCGCGGGTCGTAGAACTCCACCAGGGTGACGTCGCCGCGCGGGTTGCCGGCGATGAAGTCGCCCGGCTGGCCTGCGAGCGCGCCCTGGTTCTGCCGCAACGCGACCGCGCTCGCGCCGGCCTGGGCGCGTTCCTCCTGCGCTCGCAACGACAGGATCGCATCGCCGAGGATCGAAGGATCGGTCTTCAGCGCCTCCCGCACGACGGCGATGATCTCCTGGCGTTGCGCCGGCGTGAACCCGTCCGCCGAGGCGAGCACGGGGAACGACGCCAGCGCGACGGCGAGCCCTGCCGCAAGCAAGAAGGATCTGCCGGGATGTGCCATGTCTCCGCTCTAGCACGACACTCGGCACGCGCACAGGTTGCTGCTGCCCGCGAAGCCGTCTAATGGCTTCGCACCGTACCCGCCGGGCCTTCGCCGGACCCTCGGGCGGTGGGTGCTGCAATCGACGGAGAGCGGATTCTTGCGGATATCGACGCGACGGTCAGGCAGCGAAGCGGTGCCGCATCGCTTCGCACGCGCACTGCCGGCCGCAGCGGGATTGTGCCTGCTCGCCGGTTGCGCCGGCGTCGAGCAGGTGAAGACGCTGGTGACCGGTCCGTCCTCGCCGTATCTGAGCGGTTATGTCGGCGAGGTGGTGGCCGACGAGCCACGTGCGGCCCTCGTCGGCCGCGACGTCCTGGCACGTGGCGGCAACGCCGCCGATGCGGCGGCCGCCCTCGGCATGAGCCTGGCGGTGACGCTGCCGTCGCGCGCCTCGCTCGGCGCCGGCGGCGCCTGCCTCGCCTTCGATGCGGCGACGCAGTCGGCGGCCGAGGCGATCCTGTTCACGCCGGTGGCGGGTCCGGCCGGCGCGAACGCCGATCGTCCCGCCTCGGTCCCGATGCTGACGCGCGGGCTGTTCCTGCTGCAGGCCCGGCACGGCAGCGTCGGCTTCGACGAGCTCGTCCGCCCTGCGGCGAGGCTGGCCCGCACCGGCATCACCGTATCGCGCGCGCTCGCCGAGGATCTCGACCAGGTTCGCGAGCCGCTGCTCGCCGATATGCGGGCT
>CAXUCM010000403.1:0-3234 GCA_964249315.1 uncultured Acetobacteraceae bacterium
TTCACTAATCTCAAATCACTCGCTTCCCCCCGCGGGCCCCGGGCGGGGCCCCCGCCCCCCCCCCCCCCCTTACAGCTCGAGCTCGATCATCACCGGGACATGGTCGGACGGCATCGGCCAGTCGCGCGCCGGCTCGTGCACGGTCAGACCGCGCAAACGCGGCGCCAGATCCGGCGTGACCCAGACATGGTCGAGCCGCCGGCCGCGGTTCGATGCGCGCCAGTCCCGGTTGCGATACGACCACCAGGTGTAGAGCTTCCGCTCCGCCGGCACGAAGTGCCGCATCGCATCGACGAAGCCGGTGCGCAGCCAGGCCTGCATGCGCTCGACCTCGGGCGGGGTATGGCTGACCACGCCGAGCAGCTGGCGGTGGCTCCACACGTCGTGCTCCAGCGGCGCGATGTTGAGGTCGCCGACCAGGATGCTCCGCTGCGGCGGCCGCGCGGCGAAATGCCGCGTCACCTCGTCGACGAAGGCGAGCTTGTGGGCGTATTTCGGGTTCAGCGCCGCATCCGGCACGTCGCCGCCGGCGGGCACGTAGAAATCGTGCAGCGTCACCGGCCCGGAGGCGGTCTCGAGGCGCGCGGCGAGATGGCGCCGGTCGTTCTTCAGGCACCAGTCCGGCGCCGCCTCGTCGGGCTCGATCGGCGCGCGGGAGAAGATCGCGACGCCGTTGTAGGATTTCATGCCGCGATAGGCGACGTGCGCGTAGCCCAGTGCCGCCGCCGCCGCGGCCGGGAACAGCGCGTCCTCGACCTTGGTCTCCTGCAGGCAGATCACGTCGGGCGCCAGCTCGCGCACGAGCCGCTCGAGCAGCGCCAGGCGCAGCCGCAGCGAGTTGATGTTCCAGGTGGCGATGCGCATCCGTCAGCGCCTCGCGCATGCGCCGGCTTTTGGCAAGAGCCGCGCAACCGGGCGCGATATCGTCGCTTGCTTGCAGATGACCGATCCAACTGCGCTGCATCGTTCGATCCTGACCCTGGACAGCCATATCGACATCCCCTGGCCGGGCGGCCCCGACGACGATCCCTTCACCGACACCGCCAAGCGGCGCGTCGACCTGCCGAAGATGCGTCGCGGCAGCCTGCGCGCGGGATGCTTCGCCGCCTACATCCCGCAGGGCCGTCGCGACGCGCCGGGATTCGAGGCGGCGCGGAGCCGCGCGCTTGCCATGCTGGATGCGATCGGCGCGATGGCGGACACGCGAAACGGGATCACCGCGCGCCTGTGCAGCAGCGCCGACGCGATCGAGCAGGCGCACGCCGACGACGTCGTCGCGATCATCCCGGCGGTCGAGAACGCTCATGCCATCGGCGAGGATCTCGGCGTGCTGGCGACGTTTCGCGAAAAGGGGGCGTGCTACGTCACGCTCACCCATAACGGCCACAACGCGCTCGCCGACGCGGCCATCCCGCGACGCGATCTCGGCGACGACGACACCCTGCATGGCGGCCTCAGCGAACTCGGCCATGCGGCGGTGGCGGAGATGAACCGGCTCGGACTGCTCGTCGACGTCTCGCATCTCTCGCGGCAATCGATGCTGCAGGCGACGATGCGGTCCCTCACGCCGGTGCTTGCGACGCATTCCTGCGTGCGTGCGCTGTGCGACCATCCGCGCAACCTCGACGACCTGCAGCTCGATGCGCTGCGCGACACCGAGGGGCTGATCCAGATCACCGCGATGCCCTCCTTCCTCAAGCACAAGGCGGGGCCGTCGCAGGTCGGGGTGTCGGAGTTCGTCGACCATCTGGACTACGTCGTCCGGCGCATCGGCGTGGCGCATGTCGGCATCAGCTCGGACTTCGACGGCGGCGGCGCGATCAGCGGCTGGAGCGATGCCTCGGAGAGTCCGGCGCTGACCGCCGAGCTGACCCGCCGCGGCTACGGCCATGCCGAGATCGCTGCCTTCTGGGGCGGCAATTTCCTGCGGCTGCTGCGTCGTGCGGAGCAGCTCGCGCAACCGCGAGCTTCCTGACAACCGCGTCATACGAGAACGAAACGCGACCTTGTTCGAACGCCACGCATCATCGTCGTCTTCGATTTCGTCCACCTGCGGGGATTGACTCCGTTTGTTTCCAAGGCAATGCGGAATTGTTTCCACCGCGTGACGGCGACTTATGTCATAACGCAGCAATTTCAACGAGTTGGTGAGGATGCCCGGAATCTGGGCAATGTCGTGAAAGCAAGCTTTGCCGCCGTTCGCACGGATCTGTTTGCTTCCGGTCCACAGAGTTTTCCACAGGAACGGTGGATGGTTCGAGATCGTCCGTCGCCGCGGTGACGAACGTCCCGGGTCGGCGATCTTTGACGCCTGCTGCCGCATTTGCGGGCAATGGGTGGAATCGACAGCGTGGATGGGCAAGCTTGCCGCCTGTGCGCCGCTGCTCCACAGCCTTCTCCACATGATCGGTGGATGAGTTCGGCGCAGGTCGGAAAAGACCCGGCCGGAGTTCCGTGCCAAGGCCGGTCTTGTTGGTGTTTTCACGCAACCTGCTAGATCTGCCGGAATGTCCGACGACTCGATATCCGGGCCTGCCGAGGCGCCCGGCGTGCAAGTGCCCGGCGTCCAAGTCATCGAGCGCGCGCTGCTGACGATGCCGCTCTCGCCGGGCGTCTATCGCATGCTCGATGGCGGCGGCGAGGCGCTCTATGTCGGCAAGGCGCGCGCGCTGAAGAAGCGGGTCGCCTCTTACACGCAGGTCGGCCGGCTGCCGGAGCGGCTGCGCCGGATGGTCGCGGAGACGGTCTCGATGGAGATCGTCACCACCCATACAGAGGCCGAGGCGCTGCTGCTCGAAGCCAACCTGATCAAGCGCCTGAAGCCGCGCTACAACATCATCCTGCGCGACGACAAGAGCTATCCCTGGCTGATGCTTTCCGAACATCACGACTACCCGCAGATCGCCAAGCATCGCGGCAAGCCGGCCAAGGGCGCCAGCTACTGGGGCCCGTTCGCGTCGGCCTGGGCGGTGAACCAGACCGTCACCGCGATGCAGCGCGTGTTCCTGCTGCGCTCCTGCGCCGACACCGTGTTCGCCGCGCGCACCCGGCCGTGCCTGCTGCACCAGATCAAGCGCTGCTCGGCGCCGTGCGTGGGCCGGATCGACGCGGCCGGCTACGCGCGGCTGGTCGGCCAGGCGCGGGCGTTCCTGTCCGGCAAGGCCGGGCACGTGCAGCAGGAGCTCGCCGCCGAGATGGAGCAGGCGGCGGCGTCGCTCGAGTTCGAGCGCGCCG
>CAXUCM010000404.1:0-3214 GCA_964249315.1 uncultured Acetobacteraceae bacterium
ACCCTGGCCTGCGCCGGGCCGGTGGCGAGGCGTCGCGGCAGCGTCACGGCGGCGAGCGAGGGGCCCACGATCGGCACCGCGTCGGCGACGATCTGCGCCGAGGCGGCATGGCGGCCGCGCAGCGCCGGCCGGGTGATCGCCGGCAGCAGGCTCGCGAGCGCACGCGGGCCGTAGACGTGACGCTGTTCCTTGGTCATGCATGCCCCCGTGCCGACTTCGCCCGAACCCGTCTCGCCATCCATCGCCGACGACCTGCTGCGCTGGTACGACCGGCACCGAAGGGTGCTGCCCTGGCGCGCCGGCCCCGGCGAGACCGCCGATCCGTATCACGTCTGGCTCAGCGAGATCATGCTGCAGCAGACCAGCGTCACCGCGGTGATGCCGTATTACCGGCGCTTCCTGTCGCTGTTCCCCGACATCGATGGTCTGGCCGCCGCCCCCGAGCAGACCGTGCTGCAGGCCTGGGCCGGTCTCGGCTACTACGCCCGGGCGCGCAACCTGCATGCCTGCGCCCGCGTGGTCGCGGCACGCGGCGGCTTCCCGCGCGAGGCCCGCGCCCTGCGCGCCCTGCCAGGGGTCGGCGCCTATACGGCGGCCGCGATCGCGGCGATCGCCTTCGGCGAGCCGGTGGTGCCGGTCGACGGCAATGTCGAGCGGGTGGCATCGCGGCTGTTCGCGATCACCGCGCCGCTGCCCGCGAGCCGGCCCCGGATCGCCGCGGCGGCGTCGACGCTGAACCGCGAGCCGGCGGCGCAGGCGCGCGCTTCGGACTTCGCCCAGGCTCTGTTCGATCTCGGGGCCGGCCTCTGCACGCCGCGCAATCCGGCCTGCGCGATCTGTCCGTGCCTGCGCGCCTGTGCGGCGCGGGCGCAGGGCATCGCCCCGAGCCTGCCGGCGAAGGCCGCGCGCGCCGCCCGGCCGCAGCGCTTCGGCGCGGTGTTCGTGCTGACCGACGGCGCCGGACGGGTGCTGCTGCGACGACGGCCTCCTTCCGGCCTGCTCGGCGGGATGACCGAGGTGCCGGGGACGGCGTGGCGGATGCAGCCGTGGCAGTCGGACGAGGCGCTGGCGCTGGCGCCGGTGCAGACCGCCTGGCGTGCGCGCGGATCGGTGCTGCACGGCTTCACCCACTTCCTGCTGACGCTGGACGTCTATGCCGGGTCGATCCCGGAGATGCCGCCGTCGCTGCTGCGCAGCACGTTCCTGCGCGCGCCGGAGGCGCTGGCCGGGGAGGCGCTGCCCAGCCTGATGCGCAAATGCCTCGCCGCCGTGGGCTGACTCAAGGCCAGGGCTCTGCCCTGGACCCGCTCAAGGCGCAGCCTTGAGAATCCATTTGTTCAAGAGGTTTCCGAGGGCGAGCCTTTGGCGATCGAGCCGCGAAGCGGATCGATGGGGGCGGCGCCCCAACCTTAGCAAGGCGGTGCTGCTCTGCTCGCTGCTGCCGGCGGCTTGCAGCCCGGTGCGTCCGGCGCCCTGCGTCGGCGGTCCGGCCGTGCCGTCCGCCTGGCTGGTCGATCAGGGCTGGCACACCGAGATCGGCCTGCCGGCGTCGGCACTCACCGGTCCGCTCGCGGTCTATCGCGGCATCTTCCCCGGCGCCACGGTGCTGATGTTCGGGTTCGGCAAGCGGACCTGGATGACGGCGCGGGTGGAATCCCTGGGCGAGCTGCTGATCGGGCCGTTTCCCGGCAAGGGGGCGATCCAGGTCACCGGGCTGCGGGCGTCCCCCGAGCGGGCCTTCGGCGATGCCGCCGTGCTGCGTCTGCCGCTGGACCCGTCGCAGTCGCGCCGGCTCGCCGGCTTCATCGGGGCCGCGATCGGCAGGGCGCGGTCCGGGCAGCCGCGGCTGCTCAGCCAGGGATTGTTCCCGGGCAGCCTGTTCTACGCGGCCCAGGAGAGTTATGCGCCCGACTACACGTGCAACAGCTGGACCGCGCAGGCGCTGGGCGCGGCCGGCCTGTCGGTCGATCCCGAGGGCATCGTGTTTCCGGGCGGCGTGATGGCGCAGGCGACGCGGCTGGCCGGCGCCTGCCTGGCGCGATCCGGCCCGTGACCGGTCATCGGCAGGGCGGCGAAGATCCGTCCTGGCAGACCACCGCGCTGCCGGGCGGCACCACGATGGTGCTCGGCTGCGAGGGCTCGCCGCCGCCGCCGAAGGAGGAACTGCAGGCCGACAGCAGTGCTGCCGCTGCCAGCAGGCAGGCGGCGCCGAGGTTGGCGGATGGCCCGGGCGATCGCACGATCATGCTTCTCCTGTTCAGCCCAGCAGGGTGCTGCCGGACGGGTCGACGATACCGTTCAGGGTGACCACCGCACCGCCGGCGAAGTGCAGCACCGTGCTGCCGTCCGAGACGCTGACGGCGGTCGCCGTGCCGCCGCCGATATGATCGACGCCGACGCGAAACCCGGTGATCGACATGGTGCTGCCGGGCTGCTCGATGAAGAGGTCGGCGCCGCCGGTGCCGCCGAACAGGGCGGAGTCGCCGGTCATGCCGAGGATCGTCGCGGTGCCGGTGCCGGTGACCAGCAGGGAGGCTCCGCTGCCGAGATTGACCTGGTCGTTGCCGCTGCCGAGATAGAAGCGGTCGGTGCCGCCGCCGGCGCCGACCAGGGTCTCGTTGCCCGCGCCCGCGACCAGGTAGCTGTAGCCGGCATCGTCGGCGCGCAGGATGTCGCCGCTGCCGCCGCCGACCAGCACGGTGCCGATGCCGGTGGCGGTGAGCAGGTTGCCGCCGTCGCTGCCGCCGCTATAGAAGCCGCCGCCGGCGCCGCCGGTGACGGTCTCGCTGCCGGTGCCCCCGATCACGCTGGCGGCCTCCTGGGCGCCGGCGTAGGTGAGCCCGCCGCTGCCGCCGAAGACGATGTCGCGCGCCCCGGCGGGGCCGCCGCCGATGCTGGCATAGCCGCTGCCCAGGATGAACTCGCCGAAGCCGTTGCCGGACGCGGCGAGCGGGCCGCTGCCGGCGAACACGGTGACGGTGCCGTCCTCGATGCGGGCGGAGCCGGTCTGCAGCACGATCAGGCCGGTATTGCCGGCATAGTCGAGCGCGCCGCTGCCGCCGAAGATAGTGATCGGCGCGCCGGACAGGGTGCCGGAGACGGTCTCCTGGTTGGCGCCGATATCGACCATCGTCGCCGTGGGCGGCCCGTAGATCGCCTCGGCGCCGGCGATGTCCGGGGCCGCGAGATACCGGTTCTGGGCGCTCGAATTGGG
>CAXUCM010000405.1:0-3206 GCA_964249315.1 uncultured Acetobacteraceae bacterium
TGGCGCCGGTGCCGACATTGATGGGCGAGGTCGAGGTGCCTGCCACGACAAGCATGTTGCCGCCGCGGCCGGCGACGAGGAGTTGCCCGGAGCCGCCGATGATGGAGTCGGCACCGCTGGCGCTGCCGGAGACCGCAAGCTCTCCCCCGCCTCCAAAAATGGCATCGCCCTTCTGGGCGAACACGCTCATCACGCCGCTGGTGCCGACGATGATGTCGCCACCCGCATTACCGCCATAGATCATCGAGTAGCCGGAACCGGCGAAGATCACGCTGGAGGCGGTACCGCCGCCGATTATCGTGTCGGCGCCGCCGCCGCCGAGGATTGACTCGCGACCCTTGGCTGCGACGAGGAGGTCGTTGCCGGTCGCCGAGCCGAAGATCTGGTCGCCGGCCGAGCCACCGGTCAGGGTCGTATTGGCGCCGCTGGCGCCCTGCGAGATCAGCACGTTCGCGCCACCGCTGCCGCCGAGATAGTTGCCGCCGCCGGCGCCGCCGAAGACCGTTGCGGTTCCGTAATTGCCGTCGACCTGGCTGGGCCCGGCGCCGCCGTAGAACAGCAGGCTGCCGTTGCTGCCGGTGACGGTGACTTGGCCTGCGAGTGCGCTGACAGTGTCGCTGCCGGAGCCGGCCTGGACGATCGCGCCGGCCGCCGCGGCATAGGATTGCGAGCCGGCGCCCAGCGTGACGTTGCTGGAGGCGACGGGTGTCGGCGTCGGCGTCGGCGCGCTGGCGACAGGTGTGCTGTAGCTCATGTCGGTGATGTGCAGTTGCACCGTGGGCGTCGTGACCAGGGCGGTCTCGCCCTCGACTTCAGCGCCCATGACGTAGTTGCAGCCGCCATCGGCAGCGTCGAGCGGAGCGTTCACCGTGTTCTGATAGATCTCGACGCCGTCGACGTAGAAGGTGAGGCTGCCGCGCTCCCAGTCCACCGCGTAGGTATGCGACTTGGTGATATCGATGCTGCTCGAGAGCTGCGTGTTGGTCTGGCCGTAATTGGCGGAGCCGGCGGTGTAGAAGTGCACCGTGGAGTAGCCGTGCTGTGTGCCGTCCCAGCTCTCCAGCGGATCGATCTCGCCGGCGACGTTCGGGTTGCTCGGATCGACGCTCAGATTGTCGGCGCGCCACATGATGAAGCAGATGCCGGCGCCCTGGCCCGCATTGACGTTGCCGGTGAACCGATACAGCCCGTAGCCTTCGCCGGCGCTCTTGCCGCCGTCATACTGCAGGAAACCCACCGGGTTCCAGTTCTCGCTCTGATAACCGGTCAGCGTCAGGCCGCTCGGGCCGTAGCTGAACTGATCGGCATTGCCGAACTTGATCGACCAGAGGTCGCTGTTCAGCGTCGAGTCCTTGGTGAAATCGTCGTCGAAGACGGTACGGAAATCGTTCAGGTTCAGGGACACGAGACACAGCTCCATTTTGGAAGCCGTGGCCGACCCTCCCCGTTACGGTAACGACACCGTCTCGAGTTCGCAGTTCGGATCCACGCTTCGATCTTGAATGACAAGATCATGTATAGATGGATGCCGTGTTATAATACATAGCAAAGTGTTCGAGCGGCACGTTATTTCATTACGATTTCTGTTAATAGTTTCCGGCACGTGCGGCGCTCGTCGCGCGAGCATTGCTCGAACGACATCGCAACGACAAGTTTCTTGCTCTGAATACTATTCGTTAAATAATCGGTATTCACCGCTGCGAGCGGATGCGATCCGCCGCCACGATCGCGCACTTGCTCAAAAAAGCTCCGATGCGCGCGCGCCGAGACGGTGCCGGCACGTGGGACGGAGAGGGTCGGCGAAATTGCGATACGGCAACGTTAAGGCTTGAATGCCGCGACGTCCGTCGAGTACGTCTGTCGCGGACCGGTCAAGGAAACGCAGGGCTTGCAGCAGATCGTTCCCGACATGCGTGACGCGTTCCTCGGCGACGATGATGCGTATCGCATGACGCGCGTCCCAGGCGATGGCGGGGCACGAACCGATCGCCGCGCCAGGCGCCTGAGGCTCGGGATCATCGCCTCCGAGTTCCCGCCCGATCATGGCGGCATGCAGGAGCATGCGCGCGGATTGGTGGCGAGCCTCGCGCGCGACCATACCGTCCTCGTCTATACTTCGCGCGACGCATCCGCCCGCACCATCGAGGCGAACGTCACGGTCAATCCGGTCCTGCAATGGCAGACTGCCCCGGACCTGCGCGTGCTCGGGCAGGTCGATGTCGATGCGTGGATCACGCTGAATGCCGGTCTGGCCTCGTACAGCATCGGGCTTTCAGCACCCGTGTTCGCCTACATCCACGGCAACGACTTCACCCGGCCCTGGCTGCCGCATCCGGACCGGCAGACCCGGCTCGCGCGACGGCTGCTCGGCGAGGCCGCGGTGCACCGGTGGCGGGCGCGGCAGATCGCGGCCGGGCTGGGCGCGGCGCGCTGGATCTTCGCCAACAGCAACTTCTCGCGTGTTCTCTGTGCAGGACGATACGGTGTCCCGGAGGCGCGGATCTCCGTGGTGCCGCCCGGCATGCGCGCCGACTTCTTCTGCGAAGGCGATCCCGAGCCCGATGCCAGGCTGCGGCTCGTCACCGTCTCGCGATTGTCGACGTCGGCGGAACGCAAGAACATCGACGGCGTGATCGAAGCGGTGTCCAGGCTGCGCGGCGAGATCGAGGTGAGCTACACCATCATCGGCGATGGCGACGATCGTGCCAGGCTGCAGGCGCTCGCCTGCCGGCTAGGCGTCCCGGCGAACGTGCAGTTCCTCGGTGCGGTCGACACCTCCCGGATCATCGAGCAGTTCCATCGCAGCGACGCGCTGATCATGGCGGTCAAGCCGAGCACGGTCGATGTGGAGGGCTTCGGCATGGTATTCGCCGAGGCCGCCGCCACGGGGCTGCCGTCGATCGGCGCCAGAACGGGCGGCATACCGGAAGTCATCGAGCACGGCGTCACCGGGCTTCTGCTGGACGACGTCCAGGTTCCCGCGCTCGTCGAGGGACTGCGCGACTTCCATCGCCGACGCCGGGACTTCGATCGAAAGCTGATCCGGGCTCGCGCGAAGCGCTTCTCCGCCTCCTGCTGCTCTGAAATGATCGCTCGGACCATCACGACGATGGTCTAATCTTACTGTGTCATAAATTTGTTGCGGCGATTTGTCGACGTATGTGAGTGGATGGAGATTCTGACTCGTGGAGGCGGCGGGTGGTGGA
>CAXUCM010000406.1:0-3204 GCA_964249315.1 uncultured Acetobacteraceae bacterium
GCCAAAACAACGAGCTGGAGCGGGTTCCGTGAGCGAACGCGAACGGAAAACGCTCCAGAGGCCGACGCATCGGGCGTTAAGGTTGGGGCTCCGCCCCAAGCCCCGCCAAAGGCTCGCCTTTGGAAACCTCTGAATGGATTCTCAAGGCTTCGCCTTGAGCGATTGAGCCGCGGAGCGGATCAATGGGCGGAGCCCCGGCCTTGCTAGGCCGGGCACGCGTCACGCAACCCGGCGCGGGCCCTGGGCATCAACCCCGAGCGCGTGCAGCAACTCCTCGCGCAGCCGAATGAATCCGGGATCGGCGTGACGGCGCGGTCGCGCCAGCTCGATGGCGACCTGCGTTGCGATGCGGCCGTGATCGAGCACCACGGCACGATCCGCCAGCAGCAGGGCCTCGTCGACATCGTGGGTGACCAGCAGGACGGCGCATCGATGCCGCTGCCAGAGCTCGCCGATCATCCCCTGCATGCGCAACCGGGTCAGGGCATCGAGCGAGGCGAAGGGTTCATCGAGCATCAGGAAGTCGGGTTCGCGCACCAGCGCGCGGGCGATGCCGGCGCGCTGCGCCTCGCCGCCGGAGAGGGTCAGCGGCCAGGCATCCAGGCGATGACCGAGCCCGACCTCTTCCAGTGCCGCTCGCGCACGTGCCCTCGCGTCGCCTCCGGACAGTCCGAGTGCCACGTTCTGCCAGACCCGTCGCCATGGCAGCAGCCGCGCTTCCTGGAACACCACGGCGACGTCCGCGGGCGCCTTGATCTCGCCGTCGGTCACCGGGTCGAGGCCGGCGAGCAGCCGCAGCAGCGTGGTCTTGCCCGACCCGCTGCGTCCCAGCAGGGCGACGAACTCGCCGTGGGCCACGTCGAGGTCGAGCCGGTCGAGCACGAGGGGTCCGTCGAAGCGACGGCTGAGCTGCTCGATCCGGATTGCCGGTGCGGGGCGATAGTCCACGTTCATGCGACCTGCTCCGTCATCTCGAGCCGGGGCGCCAGGACAGGGTGCGCGCCTCGATGCTGCGTAGCATCTGATCCGAGATCAGCCCGAACGCGGCGTAGATGAACAGTCCCACCAGGATGATGTCCGTGCGCAGGAAATCCTGCGCGTCCATCATCATGTGGCCGATGCCGCTGGTGGCGTTGATCTGCTCGGCGACGACGAGCATCAACCAGGAAACACCGACGGCAAAGCGCAACCCGAGCAGGAAATCGGGCAAGGCGCCGGGCAGGATGACCTCGCGGATGGTCTGCCAGCGCGACAGCCCGAGCGTGCGCGCCATCTCCAGCAGCTTCGGATCGATGCTGCGCACGCCCTTGAAGAGGTTGAGGTAGATCGGGAACAGGGCGCCGAGCGCCACCAGCAGCACCTTCGGCGTCTCGCCGATGCCGAACCAGAGGATGAACAGCGGCACCAGGGCCAGGATCGGCATCGTCCGGCCCATCTGCATCGTGGCATCCACCGCATCCTCGCCCAGGCGCGACAGACCGGCGATCAGCGCCATGACGACGCCGACGACGACGGCAAGCAAGAGCACGCATGAGGCCCTGATCAGCGAGACCAGGATGTTGGCCGGCAGCGTGCCGTCACGCATGAGCGACCAGCCGGTCCGCAGGATCTGCCACGGCGAGGCCAGCGTCTCTGTGGAGACGAGCCCGATGCTGGCCGCCGTCTGCCATGCCGCCAGCAACAGGACCGGCGCGACATAGCGGCGCCATGTCCCGGCACGACCGACCGTGCGCCGGTCACGCGACGCGTCCTGCGCCCTCCGACCGATACGGAGCGCGGAGGCCGGTTCCGTCAGACGGCCGATCCTGGATGCCATATCCACCATGATCCACCGTGCGTCTCGCGAAAATGCTCCCTAATGAACCATCACTGCCACAAGGAAGTCAAACCCGACACGTGAAAGCGTGGATCTCCCGTATCTCGCTTCGGCGTGGTACTTATCCGGCGAGATCGTGCCAGGCACGGCCGTCACGGTTGAGCAACGCGTCCGCACCGGCGGGCCCGCTGCTCCCGGCCGCGTAGAGCTCCGGGCCGCTCGCATCCGTCGCCCAGTCCTTCAGCACGGCATCGACCACGCTCCACGCCGCATCGATGTTGTCGGCACGTTGGAACAAGGTGGCGTCGCCGATCAGACAGTCGTACAGCAGCGTCTCGTAGCCGACGTTCGGGGTCAGCTTGAACGCATCCTCGTAACGGAACTTCATCTGCACCTCGGAAAGCTCCATCCTCGGTCCGGGGATCTTTGCACTGATGCCGAGCGTGACACCCTGTGCCGGCTGGATGTTCAAGGTCAGAGTGTTCGGTGCGAGCTTGTCCATCGGCGTGTCGCGGAACATGCCGAACGGCGCGCGTCGGAACTGCACGACGATCTCGGTGCGCCGGCCGCTCATCGATTTGCCGGTGCGCATGTAGAACGGCACGCCCGACCAGCGCCAGTTCTCGATATGCAGCTTGAGCGCCACGTAGGTCTCGGTGTTGCTCTGCTTGGCAACCCCGGGAGAGTCGCGATAGGCGAGCACGTCGTGGCCTTCGACGTTGCCCGCCGCGTATTGCCCGCGTACGGCATCGTCCGGCGCCACCGGGCGGATGGCCTCGAACAGCTGCTCCTTGGCCGTGCGCACGGTCTCGGCGCTGAACGAGTTCGGCGGCTCCATCGCCACCATCGAGAGCAGCTGGAACAGGTGGTTCGGGATCATGTCGCGCAACGCCCCGGTCGGCTCGTAGAAGGCGCCGCGTCCCTCCACGCCGACCGTCTCGGAAGCAGTGATCTGCACGTGGTCGATGTTCTCGCGACGCCAGAGCGGCTCGAAGATCGCGTTGCCGAAGCGCATCGCCAGGATGTTCTGCACCGTCTCCTTGCCGAGGAAATGGTCGATCCGGTAGATCTGGCTCTCTTCCAGCACGCCCAGGACCTGCGCGTTCAGCGCCTTGGAGCTTTGCAGGTCCGATCCGAACGGCTTCTCGATCACCACGCGTCGGAACTTGCCGTCTTCCTGCTTGGTCAGTCCGACATGGCCCAGGCTTTCCACCACGGTGCCGAAGAAGCGGGCGGCGACGGCGAGGTAGAACAGCGCATTGCCGGTGCCGTCGACATGCTGCTTGAGACCCTCGAGCTGCGACGGGTCGGTGAAGTCGGCCTTGTAATAATGCAGCCGCTGGTTGATCCAGCCCCAGCTCTTCTGATCGATCTCCGGAGTGTAGAAC
>CAXUCM010000407.1:0-3196 GCA_964249315.1 uncultured Acetobacteraceae bacterium
CGGTCTCGAAGGCGTAGCGCAGCCCGAGCATGAAGGAGTGGTTGAAGCTCTCGTTGAAGTCGGCGTTCCCCTTGTGGATGCCGCTCGGAGTGTAGGCGGTCGAGGCGAAGGCGGAGCCGGTATCCTGCGGCAGCGTGCCAAGGAAGCGATACTCTGCGGTCAGCGCCAGGCCGGGCACCTCGACGACGTTGAAGGCGACGCCGACGATGCCCTGATAGGCGGCCGATCCCTCGGTGCCGCCGACACGGTTCACGTCGCCATTGTCGTAGACCGTCGTGAACGGCGACAGATGCGTCCAGAGATAGCCGGCGCCGACACCGACATACGGGGTCACCGGCAGCGGCAGCCCGAACTGCGCCAGGTCGAGGTCGTAGAGGACGTTGACGAGGGCGCCGTACTTCTCGTCATGACCGGTGGTCGTGCCGGATACCGGGGTGACGCTGCGGTGGTTGACGTCGTTCTGGTAGTAGGCGCCTTCGATCTCGATGCGCAGGCCGTTGGCCATGCCGAAGCCGAACGAGCCCTCGCCGTTGAAGCCGTCACCGAAACGGTAGGTGGACTTGCTCGATCCGAGGGTGCCGTCGGCGAAGGTGGTCGGCGAGAAATGCACGCCCGTGCTCTGCTCGATGTTGTAGCCGGCGCCCAGGCTCACGTAGGGGCCGACTACCGGCTGGGCCATCGCAGCAGCCGGAGCGGCGGCAAGGAGTGTGGTTGCAAGTAACGCCGTGCGCAGACGCATTGTCTCGTCCTCTTGATCATTCGTTTGAGCGGCCACCAACCATTCGGCGGCACAGGCTCATCGTCAGGGCTAACCGGCATATAGATCTTCCGGTTGCGCTAGGAGAACCCGCAACGGCGCCTGCTGCCCATTCGAAGACCGGCTGTGACGCAAACAACACAGTTTGTTAACGCCTTGTTATGTTTACTTCCATGATGACAGTTTAACGAAGCGAAGGCGGGTTCCGGCGCGCCTGCACGAGGGCGGAGTCGTGACGGCTACGCACCGAGCGGAACCATCCGATCACGGTGCGCAGCCCTCCTCGATCAGCAGCGCGCGCACCGACGCGGGCGCCACGTCCGAGGCGGTGAAGGCGCGTCCGATGCCGCGCGACAGCACGAAGTGCAGCCGGCCGTCGCGCATCTTCTTGTCGCGTTGCATGTGCGCGAGCAGCGCGTCGGCGCTGAACCGGAGGGACAGCGACGCGGCCAGGTCGGCGGTCCGGGCGATCATGCCGATCGATCCGAGATGGGCGGCGATGCGCACGGCATCGGCCTGGTCGCAATGGCCGAGCCGCGCGGACAGCCGCGCGGCCAGCACCAGCCCGATCGCCACCGCCTCGCCGTGCAGCAGGCGGCCGTCATAGCCGAGCTCCGCCTCCAGCGCGTGCGCGAAGGTGTGGCCGAGATTGAGCAGCGCGCGACCGTCGTTCGGCTGCTCCTCGCGCTCGTCCGCGCCGACGACCGCCGCCTTGAACCGGCAGGCCCGCATCACCGCCTGCGCCTGCGCCTGCGCATCGCCCGACACGATCGCCTGGCCGTGCACGAGGCACCAGCCGAACAGCTCGGCATCGCCGATCAGCCCGGCCTTGAGGATCTCGGCGTAGCCGGCGCGCAGCTCGCGTGCGGGCAGGGTGGCCAGCGCCGCGGTATCGGCAAGCACGGCGACGGGCTGGTGGAAGGCGCCGATCAGGTTCTTGCCGTATCGCGTGTTGATGCCGGTCTTGCCGCCGATCGAGCTGTCGACCTGTGCGAGCAGCGTGGTCGGGATCTGCACGAACGCCAGCCCGCGCAGCACCGAGGCGGCGGCATAGCCGGCGAGATCGCCGATGACGCCGCCGCCGAGTGCCACCACCACGTGGCGGCGCTCGACGCCGGCGGCGAGCAGGGCGGTGGTCAGGCGCTCGAAGCCGTCGAGGCTCTTGCTGGCCTCGCCCGGCGGCAGCACCACCGAGCCGGTCTCGATGCCGACCGTATCGAGGCTCGCGCGCAACGCCGCCAGGTGCAGGCCGGCGACGTTCTCGTCGGTGACGATCGTCGCCCGCTTCTGCAGCCCGGCCTGCGCCAGCACCGGCGCGAGCAGGGCGCCGGCGCGCTCGATCAGGCCCGGACCGACCAGGATCTCGTAGGCGCTGCGTTCCAGCCGCACCGGCAGCCGTTGCGGCGGCCGATGCGCCGCCAGTGCCGCGAGCACCGTCTGGGTGGTCTGCTCGGTGCTGTCGTCGCCGCAATCCACCACGATATCGGCCTCCGCGTAGACGGGGTTACGGGCATGCATCAAGGCGGCCAGGATCTCGCGCGGGGTGCCGGCGGCGAGCAGCGGCCGATGGTTGCGGCCGCCGACCCGGCGCACCAGCACCTCGAGCGGGCAGCGCAGCCAGACCGAGCGGGCCTGCCTCCGGATCACCGCCCGGGTCCGCGGATCCATGAACGCGCCGCCGCCGGTGGCGAGCACGATCGGTGCCGCGCCGAGCAGGCGCGCGATCACCCGCCGCTCGCCCTCGCGGAAATCCGCCTCGCCCCAGAGTGCCCACATCTCGGCGATGCTGCGTCCGGCGGCGCGCTCGATCTCGGCGTCGGCGTCGAAGAACTCGAGTCCCAGCCGCGCCGCCAGCTTGCGGCCGATCGTGGTCTTGCCGGCGCCCATCAGGCCGACCAGCACGACCGAAGCCAGGACGGGTGCGAGGCGCGCCGACGGTTCTTCGAGACGTGCGCCGCTGCGTGACATACACGTGAACCTAGCATAGAGGCTCAGGGCCAGCCATCAGCCGGCCGCCGGAGGAGCTCGTCGCGTGATCCGTTTCTTCGCCATCGTGCTCGTGGCCGGGTTCGCGGCATTGCTGGGCGGGTTCCTCTACCTGGGTGCGGTGCCGCCGAAGCCGCAGGTGCGGAGCATGCACGTGGTGCTGCCGAACGATCGTTTCGGCCAGGGCGCTGCCCTGGACCCGCTCAAGGCGAAGCCTTGAGACCCCGTTTATCAGGAGGTTTCCAAAGGCGAGCCTTCGGCGATCGAGCCGCGAAGCGGACCGATGGGGGCGGAGCCCCAACCTAGATGCATCGCACCGCCGAAAGCTTTCTCGAGATGCTCGCCGCCGAGCGCGGTGCGGCGGTCAACACGCTGAAGGCCTACGCCGCCGACCTTGCCGACTTCGAGGCGCACGCGCGCGCCGCTGGCGAGAGCCTGGCCGCGGTCTCGGCG
>CAXUCM010000408.1:0-2014 GCA_964249315.1 uncultured Acetobacteraceae bacterium
GCCCTGGACCCGCTCAAGGCTCAGCCTTGAGAATCCATTACTTACAGGTCGATCTGGGGCCTCGGGCGATTTCGTCCACACTGCGCCGCGCGTGACGGCCAAGGGGGTTGCCGTCGCCGTGAGGCCGGCGGCGGTCGCGTGGGCGGACCTGCCGGAACGCCGGGAGCGGTAAAAAGCCGTTTTCGGGACTGCAAGTTTGGCATGTCGCCTGCATCCGCCGTCGTCGTGCCGCCGTCTGCGGCCAGCCACGTGTTTCACAGCGGCCGCGACACGGCGCCCACAGACTTATCCACAGGATTGTCTCGCCGCGCCAGACGCGGATGAAGTCCGAGACGCGCCTCCTCGCGACGCCAGGCCGCGCGGATCGCCTCGAGCAAGGCCGTGCGCGGCCGGCCGCGCAGCTCTGCCTGGATGATCGGCGGGCTGATCACGATGTGGATGATGCCGGGCCGCTTGATGAAGGCGCGACGCGACCAGCAGCGGCCGGAGTCGGTCGTCACCGGGAGCACCGGCAGCCCGGTATGCGCGGCCAGGGCGACGATGCCGGGCTGCAGCGCCACGGTGGCGCCGTCGGCGACGCGGGTCCCCTCCGGGAAGATCACGATCTGCCGCCGGTCGCGTGCCGCCGCGTCGGCGCCGCGCAGCAGGCCGCGCAGCGCCGGCGCCCCCTTGTCGCGATCGACCGGGATCATCCCGGCCAGCAGCAGCATCGGTCCGACCAGCGGCAGCCGGGTCAGCTCACGCTTCATCACGTAGGCGGGACGCGGGGCCAGGGTGAGCCAGACCAGCGTGTCGAAGGCGGACTGGTGCTGCGAGGCAAGCAGCACCGGCCCGTCCGGGAGATGCTCGGCACCGCTCAGCGCGACCCGGATGCCGCAGATCAAGCGGAGGCCGCACAAGGTCAACCGGCACCAGAGTGCCGCATAGGCCAGCGCGCGCGGGCGATCGAACAGCCGGATCCAGAACGCGCCCAGCCCCATCAGCACGGTCAGCAGCAGGAAATACAGGTTGAACAGCCCGGCGCGCAGCAGCGTCATGCGACCTCTCCAGATGCGCACTGCCGGTCAGGCCGGACGCCACCAGCAGCCATTTATCGTATTCGGCCACCAGCAGACGCAGCGTGCCGAACGAGCCCGGCCGCCGCAGCGCCGGCGGCAGCACCGGATAGGGCAGCAGCGTAGCCTCCGGCAATGCCGCGCCGATCTCGGCGAGCGCGCGCTGCATGTGGTAGCCGGCGGTCACCACGATGAGGCGGCGCAGCCCGTGTGCGCGCGCCCAGCCGGCGGTCTCGACCGCATTGCCGGACGTGCTGGTGGCGTCGTGGCCGAGTGCCACGCGCCCGGCGACGTCGCGCTCGGCCGGCAGTCGCAGGCCGCCGGCACGCAGCAGCGCCGCCAGATCGAGGTTCGGCGCCACTCCGGAGATCAGCAGCAGCCTGCCCCGGTGCGCGCCCAGCAGCGACAGCGCCGCCTCCAGCCGGCCGGCACCGCCGGTCAGCACGACGATGCCGTCCGCACGCGGCATCGGTCCCGGCGGCCGCACCGCCAGCCACGCGAACCGGGCGAAGCCGGCGCTCCAGGCCAGCGCACCGAGCAGCAGGGCGACGAGCAGCAGCCGGCGCGCCGTGCCGGCGGCCGACCGCCTCACGGCAGCCGGCGCAGCCAGATCCGCACCGTGCCGTGCGCGGTCAGCCAGCCGATCAGGCAGGCGCCCAGCGGCAGCGCCGGCAGTGCTGCCAGCAGCGGCCATGGCAGCATGTCGGGGAGCAGCGTGCGCAGCCATGCGGCGGTCCCGGAGGCGTCCGCCACCGGCGCGCGCGGCAGGTCCGGCGGCGCGACGTGTCCGCCCGCGAACGGAGCCGCGAGGTGCGACAGGCTGCCCAGCAGCGGCAGCGCCAGCACCGCCCCCGCGGCACCGCCGAGCAGGGCAAGGCCGCCGGCGCGCCGGGCGAAGCGGCCGGCGATGTAGCCGTCGGCGGCGCCGCGCCCCTGCACCATCTCGATCGCGTGGCGAC
>CAXUCM010000408.1:2024-2554 GCA_964249315.1 uncultured Acetobacteraceae bacterium
ACTCGCGGGCGTGCGGATGCACCCCGGCGGAGACGACGAAGCGCTTGCGCCCGAGATCGCTGTGCCCCGCCTGCGGTTTGCGATCTCCTACTTGGTCGGCGTGCTTGGCGATGTAGCCGGCGGCGGCGCCGAGCCCGTGCACGAGCTCGATCGCGTGGCGACGCGTGGCTAGGCCGGCACGCGTCGCCAGGGCGACGACGCACCCGGCCACGGCGGCCACCGTCAGCAGCGCGAGCCCGGCGCAGGCCTGCAGGCTCTCGGTCAGCGCCAGCAGGCGCCGGCTCCACAGGCCGCTATCCTCGACCAGCGTGCCCGGCGCGATCGCGGCGAGCGTGTCGGCCAGCGACGGCGGCGGCGCGTCCGCGTCGAGACGAAGCTGCAGCACCGCCGGCAGCGGCAGCGACAGAGACGGCCCTGCCTCTCCGGCGGCGGCGCCGAGGCCAGGCACGGGTCCGCCCAGCCAGGGCTGCCCCGGCGCACCGACGGCGCGGGCGCCGGCTCGCGCCCGCGCCCCGGCCCCCCGGCCACGG
>CAXUCM010000408.1:2564-3192 GCA_964249315.1 uncultured Acetobacteraceae bacterium
GGCGGCGGCACGTGCCAGGGCGGGAGCGGGCACCGTCACGGTCAGGATCGCGCCGGCGCCGGCGCTCCAATGGCGCGCGAGGCGTTCGGCGCCGATCGCTCCGGCCAGGGCGAGAGCCGCCAGGAACGCCATCGCCGCGACGAGGCTGGGCAGCATGCGCTCCGGCATCGCCCGACGCAGCTGCAGCCCGTCCGGGCCGGGCAGCGCCGGGATCAACCGCTGCTCCCATCGGCGTGCGGCTCGGTCAGGCGGCCGCGATCGAGCCGCAGCGAGGCGGCCGGGAAGCGGCGCACGAGCTGGTCGTTATGGGTCGCGACGATCACCGTCGAGCCGAGCTGGTTGAGCTCCAGCAGCAGCTCCATCAGCCGCGCCGCCTGGGGCGCGTCGAGCGAGCCGGTCGGCTCGTCGGCGAGCAGCAGCGGCGGCCGCAGCACCACCGCGCGCGCGATCGCCACGCGCTGCTGCTCGCCGCCGGAGAGCTGGCCCGGCCGTGCGGCCAGCTTGCGGCCGAGGCCCAGCCATTCCAGCATCTCGCCGGCATCGGTGCGGATGCGCTGATCGCCCAGCCCGGCCCGGCGCATCGGCAGGGCGACGTTGTCGAACACGCTGAGCTCCGGCAGCAGCCGGA
>CAXUCM010000409.1:0-3173 GCA_964249315.1 uncultured Acetobacteraceae bacterium
GGATTTCAAAGGCTTCGCCTTTGATCGGGGTCCAGGGGTGAAACCCCTGGCCTTTCCCTAACTTGCCTTCAGCGGAACAAGATGGGAACCTCTCCAGGTGGAGCTGCTCAAGAAACTCGAGATCCTGGCCGATGCCGCGAAGTACGACGCGTCCTGCGCGTCGAGCGGCACGGAGAAGCGTGACAGCCTCGGCGACAAGCGCGCGATCGGCTCGACCGAGGGCATGGGCATCTGCCACGCCTATGCGCCGGACGGCCGCTGCATCTCCCTGCTGAAGATCCTGCTGACCAACTCCTGCCTCTACGAGTGCGCGTACTGCATCAACCGGGCTTCCTCGAACGTTCGACGCGCCCGCTTCACCGTGGCCGAGGTGGTGCAGCTGACCCTGGGCTTCTATCGACGCAACTGCATCGAGGGGCTGTTCTTCTCGTCCGGCATCATTCGCTCGCCGGACTACACCATGGAGCAGGTGATCGGGGTCGCCCGCACCCTGCGCGAGGTGCACGGGTTCCGCGGCTACATCCATCTCAAGACCATCCCCGACGCCGATCCGCTGCTGCTCGCCGAGGCCGGACGCTGGGCGGATCGGCTCTCGATCAATGTCGAGCTGCCGACCGAGCAGGGCCTCGCCGATTTCGCCCCGGAGAAGGACATGGGCGGCATCCGCCGTTCGATGGCGCGCATCCGGCTCGGCATCGACGCCGCCCGCGAGAAGACCCGGCCGGGGGCGGCGCCGCGGCGGCGCTGCGCGCCCGCCGGTCAGCCCACCCAGATGCGCGGCGGCGCCGACGCCAGCTCGGACCGCACCATCCTGCGGACCAGCGCGGCGCTATACGGATCGTATGGCTTGCGGCGGGTGTACTACTCCGCGTTCTCGCCGATCCCGGACGCCTCGTCGGCGCTGCCGCTGCGCGCCGCCCCGCTGCTGCGCGAGCATCGCCTCTACCAGGCGGACTGGCTGACCCGGTTCTACGGCTTCGACGTCGAGGAACTGACGACGGACGCGGCGGGCAATCTCGAGCTCGCGCACGACCCCAAGCTGGCCTGGGCGCTGGCGCACCGGGAGATGTTCCCGGTCGACGTCAACCGGGCCGACCGGGAGGCGCTGCTGCGGGTGCCGGGGCTCGGCGTGAAGTCGGTGGACCGGATCCTGCGGGCACGCCGGCAGCGGCGGCTGCGCATGGACGATCTGGCCCGGCTGCGCATCTCTCTGGGCGCGATTGCGCCGTTCCTGATTACCCTCGACCACGCGCCGCGCGATGCGCCCAGCAGCGCCAGCCTGGCGGCCCGGCTGGCAAGGAAACCAACGCAGCTCGCCCTGCTTTGAGCCGTCATGAAGACGATCGAGCTGGCCCACCAGGTGGATTTCGAGGGTTGGCGCGCGGCTGCACGGGCACTCGCGACCAGCGAGATGCCCCCCGAGGCGGTGCTCTGGTCGGTCGGCGCCCCGGACGACCTGTTCGCCTCCGACACCTTCGCGCCCGAGACGGCCGCTCCGGCTCCGGCCTTCTCGGTGCCGCGGCCGCTGGTCGAGCTGGCACAGACGGTGATCCAGTCGAGCGAGCCGGAACGCTTCGCGCTGCTGTATGGGCTGATCTGGCGCATCCGGCGCGGCGAACGCGGGCTGATGCAGGACGCGGCCGACCCGCAGCTCAGCCGCGCGCAGCAGCTGGCCCAGTCGGTGCGACGCGACACCCACAAGATGCGGGCGTTCCTGCGCTTCCGCGAGGTCACCGCGGATGATGCGACCCGCTACGTCGCCTGGTTCGAGCCGCAGCACTTCATCGTCGAGGCCAACGCCGACTTCTTCATCCGGCGCTTCTCCAACCTGGTGTTCTCGATCCTGACGCCCTATCGAAGCCTGCACTGGACCGGCGAGACGCGCACGTTCGCCCCGGGCGCGCAGCCGTCGGAAGTTCCCGACGACGACGCGCTCGAACACTACTGGCGCGCCTACTTCAGCGCGATCTTCAATCCGGCCCGCCTCAAGGTCTCGGCGATGACCGCCGAGATGCCGCGCAAATACTGGCGCAACCTGCCCGAGGCGGCCGCCATCCCCGAACTGGTCCGAGGTGCAGCCGAGCGCACCAGGACGATGCTGGAGCAACCGCCGATGCCGCGAACCGGATCCATCCCGCGTGCCGCCCGAGAGGCGATGCTGATACCAGACCCCGAATCTGTTTCACGTGAAACAATCCCGGCGCCGGGGGACATCGCCGCCCTGGCGCAGGACGCCGCGGGGTGTCGTCGCTGCGCGCTGTGGGAACCCGCGACCCAGACGGTGTTCGGCGAGGGGCCGGCCGATGCGCGCATGATGATGGTCGGCGAGCAGCCGGGCGACCAGGAGGATCTCGCCGGGCGCCCGTTCGTCGGACCGGCCGGCAAGCTGCTCGACCGCGCAATCATCGAGGCCGGCATCGACCGCCGCACCGTCTACGTCACCAATGCGGTCAAGCACTTCAAGTTCGAGCCGCGCGGCAAGCGGCGTATCCATCAGAAGCCCGACCAGAGCGAGATCGTCGCCTGCTCGGGCTGGCTGTCGGCGGAACGCCGGATCGTGGCCCCGGTGCTGCTGGTCATGCTCGGCGCGACGGCGGCCCGCGCGGTGCTCGGCCGCACGGTTACGATCTCGCGCGAGCGTGGCCGGCCGATCGCGCTCGACAACAGCCAGGGGCTGGTGACGGTGCATCCCTCCTATCTGCTGCGGCTCCCGGACGAGGAGGCCAAGATCCGCGAATACGCCGCCTTCGTCGCCGACCTGCGACAGGCGCGCGAACTGCTCGAAGCCGCCGCCTGACCGGCCGGAGCTGGGCGACCCGGACGATGCGCAGGCACGGACGCATCACGGCTGGCATCGTCCTGTTGGCGGCGTCGATCCCGGCCCTGGCCGCGCGGTCGGATGCGGCGGCTCGCCCGCTGCACGCGTTCCACGCCGTCGCCGTCGCCCCGGACGGGCAGCACGTTGCCAGCATCGACAGCGACGACGCCGCCGATGGGGCCACCCCGCCCCGGCAGCTGGTGATCCGCACGGCCGACGGTGCGGCGCGGATGGTGCCGCTTCCCTGCGGCCAGGGCGACGCGTGCACACCCGCCTCGCCGAGCTGGAACCGCGACGGCAGCCGCCTCGCCTTCGTGCTGAGCCGCGACAAGCAGGCGGATGCCTCGATCTACAC
>CAXUCM010000410.1:0-3155 GCA_964249315.1 uncultured Acetobacteraceae bacterium
ACGACCTTTAGCATGACCTTCCAAGGCCAGGGCTCCGCCCTGGACCCTCTCAATGCGAAGCATTGAGAATCCGATTATCTGGTAGCCGACCGAGGGCCGATGACAGGGAGTGAAGACCATTTCAGACGCGATCCTGCTGGCCGACCGACACACCTCGCGATCGCAGGCGATCGTGCATCGCCTGTTCGCCCGCAGCCGCGCGGCGCGCCGGTCGACCGTCGGCACACTGGCCCGGCTGGAGCTGACGATCCTGGGCGGCCACAAGCCGTCCGACACCATGACGCTGATCCGCCGGGTACGTCGCGAGCGCGTCGGATCGGCACCTGTCTCGGTGACGGAGAGCAGGCTGGCTTGTCTTCGGAAACTTGTTTGAAAGCCTATGGACTCCCAAGGCTGTACCTTGAGCGCTCGAGCCGCGAAGATGGATGCCCTTGCCCGGCACGCAGCGGCCTGCCTCACCTGGGGCGAGCGGCAACGTTGGCAGGGATCAAGCCGGCCGGCGTCCAGCGATGCCGCAGCGAAGAGCGTCGGACAGCCTCCGCAAGGCACGGTCACACGGCGACGCCGCCTCGGTCATGAGAGCACCCTGTGCTTCTGCTATCGACTACGAAGCCGCCCGAGGATTGAGCCTAGGTGTCTTCAGCAAGCGACGTGTCGCCCTTGAGAGCGGTCGCTCCACGAGTTGGTGAATCAACATGCCCCCTAAGCAGGCCGCCGCGAGTGTGGCGGCCAGGATTGCCACGGCTGCAAGTTCGTTCACATGCAGCCGGGTCGTCAGCTTCTGGGCTATCTGTGTTACGAAAGGATGTACGAGATAGATGGAGTAGCTTGCTGCACCCAGTCGAAGGAGCAGCCTTGATGTGACTGTCCAGTTCCATCGTTCAAGGAGAAGCGCACCGCTTACGACCACACCAGCAGGGAGGCCGCACAGGACGAATCTCGAGACGTCGGGTTCGATGAACGGCAGGAGATTGATTGCTGCCATACCTAGAAGAACAAGAGATACGGTTGCAATCTTGAAACCCGCTCTCGCATGAGAAGGAAAGCTTCGGTAGGAAAGCCCGATCATCATGCCTAGCACGAAATCAAGCGTTACCGGGTTGGTATAAAATCTGGCAAGGACACCCTGCGGTCGTAGCACAAGACCGATTGCCACAAGAAGCGCGAGGCACGCCATGACGCTGGCAGCTCCTAGTTTCCGGACCGGGAAAGCCAGACCGATCGCGAACAAGGCGTAGAAGAAAATCTCGTAGTTCAACGACCATCCGACGAAAAGTATCGGTTCTACGGATCCGCCGGACCTCGCGAACGGGATGAATGAAAGCGACATCAGCAACTCGGTCCAGTTCGCGCGGGTCGTCTGCAAGAGCGTCGGGGCGACGACCGCGATCGCAAACACCGCCACTGTCATTGCCCAATAGGGCGGGATGATACGTGCAACACGGTCGGCTATGAAAGACCGCGGAGACACGTCTCGGTCGACCGTCGAATAGACCATGATAAAACCGCTGATCACAAAGAAAATGTCGACACCGCCACTACCGAATGGAGGCAACCCGATCGAAAGCAGGATTTTGTCGAGATGAAAGAAGATGACGAGGAGGGCGGAGACACCACGAAGACATTGAACGTTTCGAATAATATCCTTTCCGGGCTTGTTTCTGGGTTGCGCACGCATGGAGTCACCTTTTTCAGGTTGATCGCAAATTGATGGCGGAGCAGCACTGCGGCTCCGGCAGCCGACCGGGCACCGGCGACCTCGTATGTCGGCAGGGTGTCACGATGACGGCTGCTTGGGGAGAGAGGTCCCGGACGAGGACCTGTTCGGAACCGGCCAGCGAGGACCCGCGATCCGCGTCATCTTTGTGTTCGTGCCCGTCTTTTCTGCAAGAACACCGCCCGATGGTTTCAAGATCGGAACCGGCAAATCTTGTACAGGATCGTACAGAGACCGGTGCGCTAACAGTAGCTCAGCACTTATTGACTCCGGTTGTCCACGGATTTGTGCTGAATGACTTGGTCAGGACATGGGACCTAGGTGATGTTGGAACGGTCGGTCACGCCTGATCGGAGGCTCGAGGAGGACGCATCGCGAGCTGGCGCCCGGCGGGCCGCCGTCGACGCGCCGGGGATCGCGCAGTTCGAGGGTAACCTCAAGGTCCTGATCGTCAGCGCGTGCGACACGCGCTTCATGCCGTTGCTGCGGAGCCTGGTCGCCTCTCTTGAACCGTTGCTGAAAGATCCCGTCTACGAGCTCGCTTGTTTTGATATCGGACTGAGCGGCGACGACAAGCGATGGCTGTCCAGCTACACGAACAAGGTGCGGCGGCCGGGCGCTCACTTTGGTCTCTCCGCCTCGGACTACAACCCTGCTCATCTTTCCTTCCTCGCGCGTCCTTTCTTGCGGGAGTACTTTCCCGGCTATGACGTCTATGTCTGGATCGATTCGGATATCTGGGTGCAGGACATCACCGTCATCGCTTCCTACGTCAGCGGCGCGATCAGGGGCGGGATGGCCATCACGCACGAAGAGGAGCGCGCCTACCGGTTCCAGTTCCAGCTGTTCGGATGGACCGCCAAGCACTTCCTGCTTGGTTACGGGCCCGTTACCGCGACCTATCTGCTGTTGCGAGCCCATGTCAATGCCGGGATGTTCGCGACGGCGGCCGACGCGCCTCAGTGGGAGGCCTGGGCCAAGCGCTACGAACGTGCGATCCGGCGAACCGGGGCCCTGGTGCCGCACGATCAGTTTGCCCTCAACCACGCTCTGCACGCGTGGGACAGGCGCTGCAAATCCACCGTCCTCCTCGATCCGGGCTGCAACTGGATCTGTGCGCGCGGCGCACCGATGTGGGACGACGAGCGCGGTCTCTATTGCAAGCCTTACCCGCCCTACGAGCCGATCAAGGTCCTGCACCTTGCCGGCCCCGCCAAGCAGATCGCCAGCGTCGTCAAGCAGACCGGGGGGGGCTCGTTTACGAGCTTCATCCTCCGCGGCTCATCACCCGTGACCCCTGCAACCAGCCTCGCCTTCTAGTGTCGGTTAAATCACATCAACGGCCTGAAAGATCGACCGTCATTGGAAACCATCTTACTGCTGTAATTGGATTCTCAAGGCTTCGCCTTGAGCGGGTCCAGGGCAGAGCCCTGGCCTT
>CAXUCM010000411.1:0-3153 GCA_964249315.1 uncultured Acetobacteraceae bacterium
CACCGCCCCCGGCTGCGCCCTGGCCGTGCGTGCGGCCGGCGTGCTGGCGGCGCGTTCGGATGCGTACGCGCCGGTCGCGAGGATCGTCTCGTCGCCGCTGATCCGGGCCTTCGACACGGCGCGGATCGTGGGCCACGCCATGGTCCGGTCCGGCCACCCGAGGCTGCCGATCAGCACCGATGCGGATCTGCAGGAGGTCTGTTTCGGGGTGCAGGAGGGCCAGCCGATGGGCGACTGGTACGATGGCTGGATCGCCGGGGAGTTCACGCCGCAGGGCGCCGAGCCGTTCGCCGACCTGATGGTCCGGGCCGCGGGGGCGGTGGACCGCGCCACCGCGGGCGGCGGCACGGTGCTGATCGTCTGCCACGGCGCGATGTTCCGGGCGCTGCGCGCGGTGATGCACCTGCCGCCCAACGTGCGCCTGCCCAACGCGGTGCCGCTCTGGCTTCAGCCCGGCCCGGACGCCGCCGCCCCCTGGTCCCTGACCGAAGTGCTTGCCTCGTAGAGGTTTCCAAAGGCAGGCCTTTGGCGGGGCGTGGGGCGGAGCCCCGACCTTCCGGCACGATCCTTGCGCCCGTCAGCAGGATTGGCTAAACCGCCGCACTTCGCCGGCACCCCTGGAGGCCGGCGTTCGTGTTCCGGGAGAGTATCGTGGCCAATTTTACGACGATTGCAGCGTCGGCGCGCGCGAAGGCTGGCAAGGGGGCGGCGCGTGCGACCAGGCGGGACGGGCTGGTTCCGGCGGTGATCTACGGCGCCAAGCAGGAGCCGAGCCTGATCGCGCTCGACCCGCGCGCCGTGCTGCGCGAGCTGACCCGCACCGGCTGGCGCTCGCGCCTCTACGAGATCGCCACCGACGGCGGCGCCCCGGCGCGGGCGCTGATGCGCGACGTGCAGCTGCATCCGGTCAGCGACCGGCCGATCCACGTCGATTTCCAGCGCCTGGCGGCGGGCGAGCGGATCAAGGTCGCGGTGCAGGTGGTGTTCACCGGCGAGGAGAGCTCGGTCGGCCTCAAGCGCGGCGGCGTGCTCAACGTCGTGCGCCATGCGGTCGAGGTGAACGTCGATCCGGACCAGATCCCCGAACGCTTCGAGGTCGACCTTTCGGCGCTCGACATCAACGACAACGTGCGCTGGTCGGACATCAAGGACGTCGGCCAGGCGATCCCCGTCATCACCGACCGCGACTTCGTGATCGCGACCGTGGCCGCGCCGACCGTGGTCGCCGATCCCGAGGCGGATGCCGCCGCGGCGGCGGCTCCGGCGGCGCCGGCCAAGGGTGCTGCTCCCGCCAAGGGTGCGGCTCCGGCGAAGGGTGCGGCACCCGCCAAGGCGGCTCCGGCCAAGCCTGCCGCGAAGAAGTAAGCCGCGACGCCGTGACGCTTCTCTGGGTCGGGCTCGGCAACCCCGAGCCCGGCATGTCGAGGCAGCGGCACAATATCGGCTTCATGGCGATCGTCGCGATCGCCCGCCGGCACGACTTCTCGCCGTGGCGGCGGCGCTTCAAGGGGGAGGTCGCCGAGGGCGCGATCGACGGCCGCAAGATCCTCGCCTTCAAGCCGCTGACCTTCATGAACGCCTCGGGCGAGGCGGTGCAGCAGGCGGCCGCGTTCTACCGCATCCCCCCAGAGCAGATCACCGCCTGGCATGACGAGCTCGACCTGGTGCCCGGCAAGGTGCGGGTCAAGCGCGGCGGCGGCGCCGCCGGTCACAACGGCCTGCGCAGCATGGACCGTATGCTCGGCACCCAGGACTACTGGCGCGTGCGGCTCGGCATCGGTCATCCGGGCAAGGAACGCGTGCTCGGCCACGTGCTCGGGGATTTCGCCCGCTCGGATCAGGACTGGCTCGCCGACCTGCTCGACGCGCTGGCCGAGGCGGCCGGGCTGCTTGCCGAGGCGCAGCCGGAGGCGTTCATGACCCGCATGGCGCTCAGGATGGGCGAGGAGAAGGCCTAATGGGCTTCAATTGCGGCATCGTCGGCCTGCCGAACGTGGGCAAGTCGACGCTCTTCAACGCGCTGACGGCGACCGCGGCGGCGCAGGCGGCGAACTACCCGTTCTGCACGATCGAGCCGAATGTCGGTCGGGTGGCGGTGCCCGACCCGCGCCTGCAGGCGCTGGCGGCGATCGCGCGGTCGCAGAAGATCGTGCCGACCAGCCTCGAATTCGTCGACATCGCCGGGCTCGTCCGCGGCGCCTCGCGCGGCGAGGGGCTCGGCAACCAGTTCCTCGCCAACATCCGCGAGGTCGACGCGATCATCCACGTGCTGCGCTGCTTCGAGGATGACGATGTCACCCATGTCGAGGGCTCGATCGATCCGGTCCGCGACGCCGAGACGGTCGAGACCGAGCTGATGCTGGCCGACCTGGACAGCCTGGAGAAGCGGCTGCCGCCGCTGCAGAAGCGGGCCCGGAACGACCGCGAGGCGGCGGCCGCGGTCGCCGTCATCGAGCCGCTCCTGCAGGCGCTGCGCGCCGGCGATGCCGCTCGCACCGCGATCGCGCCCGGCCAGGAGGAGGCGGTGCGTCGCCTGCAGCTGATGACCTCCAAGCCGGTGCTGTATGTCTGCAACGTCGAGGAGGCTGCGGCGGCAGGCGGTAACGCGCAGTCGCGCCGGGTGGCCGAGCGGGCGGCATCGGCGGGCGCCGGCTGCGTGATCGTCTCGGCGGCGATCGAGGCCGAAGTGAGCCAGCTCGCCGAGGCCGACCGGCGCGAGTTCCTCGACGGGCTGGGGCTTTCGGATAGCGGGCTCGACCGCGTCATCGCCGCGGGCTACCGCCTGCTCGACCTCACCACCTATTTCACCTGCGGACCGAAAGAGACACGCGCCTGGACCATCGCCGTCGGCACCCGGGCGCCGCAGGCGGCGGCGGCGATCCACAACGACTTCGAGCGCGGCTTCATCGCCTGCGAGACCATCGCCTACGACGACTACGTTGCCTGCAAGGGCGAGCTCGGCGCACGCGAGGTCGGCCGGATGCGCATCGAGGGGCGCGACTACGTGGTCCAGGACGGCGACGTGCTGATGTTCCGCTTCAACGTGTAATATCGTCGTGCCTCGGTATGGACATTCCGAGGGTTGAAGGGCGGGGCTCCGCCCCAAACCCCGCCAAAGGCGCGCCTTTGGAAACCTCTCGAACAGCTTCATCG
>CAXUCM010000412.1:0-3140 GCA_964249315.1 uncultured Acetobacteraceae bacterium
CGACCCGAGCGGAAACTCGCTGCGGCTGCTTCCTTCCGGACCTGACCGGGTTGGCAAGGCGCCCGTCCGCCGCCGACCTCCCGCAGGCACCTTAACATGCGAAGCGCGGTGGGTCACAAGGGGTGAGGTGCGGGCAGGATCGCGCCGGCTTTCGCGGGGGCTGCGATGCACGCCAATTTCTACGCCGGCAATCCGCTCGACCGCATCGCCGCGCGACGCGAGGACGAAGCCGACATGCAGGCGCTGCTGGAACATCCCGACAGCCGCTTCCTGCCGGTCTGGCGCGACCGGCATCTGCTGGGCGAGACCGGCGACGGCGCGCTGCGCGTGGCGATGCCGGGCCGCGAGGCGCTCGGCCTCGCGCTGCCGGTGGTCCGAGCCCATCCCTGGGTGCTGCTCGGCCTGCGGGACGGGCGCGCGGTGTTCGCGCTCGATCTCGGCAGCCTCGACGATCCCGCAGCTCTGGTCGGCCCGGCGCTGGGCCGCTTCGAGCCGCTGCGGCCGGCAGCACCGCTGCTGCCGGCTGAGGAGGCCGGGATCCTGGCGCAGGCGCGCGGCCTGCTGCACTGGCGGCGCCAGAACGTGTTCTGCGGCCGCTGCGGCGGCAGGACGGTGCCGGAACAGGGCGGCATCCGGCTCGCCTGCCCGGCCTGCGGCGCGCAGCACTTCCCGCGCACCGATCCGGTGGCGATCATGCTGGTGCACCGCGAGGGGCGCGCGCTGCTGGCGCGCGGCACCCGCTTTCCCGGACACCGGCTGTTCTCGGCGCTGGCCGGCTTCATCGAGCCCGGCGAGAGCGTCGAGGAGGCGGTGGCGCGGGAGACGTGGGAGGAGACCGGCGTCCGGGTGGGGCGGATCGAGTATCACTCCAGCCAGCCCTGGCCCTATCCGAACTCGCTGATGCTGGGCTTCCTGGCAGAGGCCGAGAGCACCGCGCTGACGCTGGATGCGAACGAGATCGCCGAGGCGCACTGGCTCACCCCCGAACAGCTGCGCGATCCGGCGGCACTCGGGATCGAGCTGCCCGGCCCGACGGCGATCGCGAGCAGCCTGATCCAGGCCTGGCTGGCCGCCTCGTGACGGCGGTGCTGCAGCCCCTCGCCGCGGGCTTCGAGTGGCGGTGCGGCGAGATCGTCCTGCGTGTCACCGCACTCCGCGACGACATCCTGCGTGTGCGGATCGGTCGGGACGGCGCGCTGCCCGAGGACGCCTCCTGGGCGGTGCTGCCCGACGCCCGCGCCGCGCGCGCCACGGTGACGGCGCTGCCGGACGGGCTCGCGACGTCGCGCATGCGCGCGAGCCTCGATGTCGCGACCGGCACCCTGAGCCTGCGCGATCCGGACGGGCGGATGATCCTGGCGGATGCCGGCAGCGCCGCGTTCGAGGCCGATGCGGGCGGCTTCCGGCTGGCCAAGCAGCTCCCGGCGGAGACGCACATCTTCGGGCTGGGCGACAAGGCCGGCGGGCTCAACCGGCGTGGCCGCGGCTTCGCGCTGTGGAACACCGACGCCTACAAGTTCCAGGAAAGCTCCGACCCGCTCTACAAGGCGATCCCGTTCTTCATCGGCTTCGGTCTCGGCCGCGCCTACGGGCTGCTGCTCGACACCAGCTGGCGCAGCTTCTTCGAGTTCGGGGTCACGCATCCGCAGCGGCTGACGTTCGGCGCAGATGGCGGCGCGATCGACTACTACGTCATCGCCGGGCCGTCGCCGCAGGACGTGCAGCGCGGCTATGCCTGGCTCACCGGGCCGCCGGCGCTGCCGCCGCTCTGGTCGTTCGGCTTCCAGCAATCGCGCTACAGCTACGTCTCGGCGGAACGCGTCCGCGCGGTCGCCCAGACGATGCGCGAGCAGCGCATCCCCTGCGACGTGCTGTGGCTGGACATCGACGTGCTCGACCGGCGCCGGCCGTTCACCATCGATGCCGAGCGCTTCGCGGACTTCCCCGGCCTGGTCGGCGCGCTGCTGCGCCAGGGCCTACGCACCGTGATCATCACCGACCTGCACGTCCCGCGCCTGCCCGGCGCGTCGTACGCGCCCTACGACAGTGGCAGCGCCGGCGATCATTTCGTCCATGATGCGGACGGCGCGCCCTATGTCGGCGAGGTCTGGCCGGGCGAGTGCTGCTTCCCGGACTTCACCCGCAAGGCGACGCGCGACTGGTGGGGCAGCCTGTTCGAGGGGCTGCTGTCCAGCCAGGTGGCGGGCATCTGGAACGACATGAACGAGCCCTCGGTGTTCAAGACGGCGAGCCGCACCATGCCGCTCGACGTGCGCCACCGCATCGAGGAGCCGGGCTTCGCCGCCCGCGTCGCCAGCCATGCGGAGATCCACAACGTCTTCGGCATGCAGAACGCCCGCGCCACGCATGACGGCATGCTGGCGCTGCGACCCGACCGGCGTCCGTTCGTGATGTCGCGGGCGAGCTATGCGGGCGGCCATCGCGACAGCGTGGTCTGGACCGGCGACAACTCCGCGACCTGGAACCATCTGCGCATGAGCACGCCGATGCTGCTCAGCCTGGGTCTCGGCGGCTTCGCCTTCGCCGGTTGCGACCTGGGCGGCTTCGCCGGCTCGCCGTCGGCGGAGCTGCTGACGCGCTGGCTGCAGCTCGGCATGTTCAACCCGATCAGCCGCGACCATAGCGACCAGGGCACGCGCGACCAGGAGCCCTGGGTCGACGGCGAGCCGCATACGACGATCCGGCGGCGCTGCATCGAGGCGCGCTACCGGATGATGCCGTACATCTACACGCTGGCGGAGGAGAGCGCGCGCACCGGCCTGCCGATGATGCGGCCGCTGTTCATGGAGTTCCCCGAGGCGACCGGCGGCCATCCGCTCGACCTTGAGGCGGACGGCCAGTTCCTGTGGGGACCGGCGATGCTGGTGGCGCCTGCCCCGTATCCGGAGACGCTGGACGCCTATGCGGTGATGCTGCCGCCCGGCGACTGGTTCGAGTACGACACCGGCGCCAGGCTCGCGGACCTGCCGTACGCGAGGCTCGCCGGCGGCAGCGGCAGCCCCGCCGGGACCACCGACGCGCTGCCGCACGACCCGGCGACGATGCCGCGCGCGCACGAGGTGAAGCCGGCGCTCGCGCACCTGCGGGTCTATGTCCGCGCGGGCTGCATCTTCCCGCAC